>NZ_JBWKUP010000013.1:0-202829 GCF_059420905.1 Janthinobacterium sp. GW821-FHT03C08
CGGCGGCCGGCGCTTCCGCCCCGGCCGCCCGCGCCGCCACGAACAGCGTGGCCAGCCATGCCGCCGTGACCCCGCCAGCCGTGGTGGCCCCCGCAGCGGCCAGCATGGCCCGCAGCGAAGCGCCGCCGCCACGCGCGGCTGCGCCGGCTCCGGCACCGGCACCTGTCGCGGCCCCCGCGCCCGCGCCCGCAGCACAGCCCGCCGCCCCGGCCGCATCGGGCGCGCCCATCAGTTCCGCCCGCGCCGCCATCAATGCGGCGCTGGAAGCGGCCCGTGCCGCCTCGAAAGGCCGTCCCGGCAGCGCGCCGTCGGCGCCAGCGTCGGCACCGAAGCCGGCGGCACCGGCGCCAGCCGCCGCGGTAGCGACGCCAGCCCCGGCCGCGCCCGTCCAGGCTGCACCGCCGCCACCGGCCGCCGCCAAAGCGCCGGCGCCGTGGGACGACGCGCCGCCCGTCGCCGTGATGGAGGCGCCCGCAGTCGCTCCAGCTCCCGTGCAGCAGGCGCGTCCCGTCCCGCCGCCGCAGCAGGCGCCCGCCGATGACGACCTGCCGCCCTGGGTCACCGAATTTTCCGACGACAGCGCCTCGGCCGCCGTGTCGGCTCCGGCCAATGCGCCCGGCGAACAGCCCGCCGTCGTCATGCCGCAGCGCGCCGCCAAGCAAGCCGCGCCCAGCGCACCGTACGTGATCACGCCCGTGCCGGGCCTGGACTGGGACGGCAACTGGCCGGCCGTGGCCGCCGTGCTGCCCTTGCGCGGCGTGGCCCAGCAGCTGGCCGTGCAGGCCGAGCTGATCGAATGCCTGCACGACGGCCACAGCACCACGTTCCGCCTGCGCGTGCCCATCGATACGTGGCGCAGCCCCGCCAACGTGGAAAAACTGGCGGCCGCCCTGAGCGAACGCTTCGGCCGCAAGGTCGGCGTCGATACGGAACTGGGCGCCGTCTGGTACACGGCCAGCGCGGAAGCGCAGGCGCACCGCGAGGCATGCCAGCGGCAAGCGGAAGAAACCATAGCAACCGATCCCTTCGTGCTCGATATGAAGCGGGCATTCGACGCTTTTGTCGTGCCGGGGACGATTAGCCCTGCACCGGCCGGCGCCGCCGCGCCGACCCTGCATTGATGATTAACACACTCACAACTGAATTGAACGGAGCATTCTCATGATGAAAAATCAACTGGCTGGCCTGATGAAGCAGGCGCAAGCAATGCAAGACAACATGAAAAAAGCCCAGGAGCAACTGGCGCTGGTGGAAGTGGAAGGCCAGTCCGGCGCCGGCCTCGTGAAGATCGTCATGACCTGCAAGAATGACGTCAAGCGCGTTTCCATCGACCCGTCCTTGCTGGCCGACGACAAGGACATGCTGGAAGACCTCGTGGCTGCCGCCTTCAACGACGCCGTGCGCAAGGCGGAAGCGACGTCCGCGGAAAAAATGGCAGGCTTGACTGGCGGCATGAACTTGCCAGCCGGCTTCAAAATGCCATTCTGATGTACTGCCGCATGCGCTCGATCCATGGCACGGGACAGGCTTGATCCATGTCCAAGTCGCTTGAATTCCTGACCGAGGCGCTGCGGCGCCTGCCCGGCGTCGGCCCCAAGTCGGCGCAGCGGATGGCATTTCATTTGTTGCAGCACGATAGGGAAGGCGCGGCCATGCTGTCGCGCGCCCTGTTCCAGGCCGTCGATGCCGTGCATCACTGCGGCCTGTGCAACACCTTTACCGAACACGAAGTGTGCGAGACCTGTCTCGACGACGAGCGCGACAAGCGCCTGCTGTGCGTGGTGGAAACGCCCGCCGACCAGCTGATGATCGAGCAGACGCTCACCTACAAGGGCCTGTATTTCGTCCTCATGGGACGGCTGTCGCCGCTGGACGGCATCGGCCCGAAAGATATCCACCTGGAAAAATTGCTGAACCGCGCCAACGATGGCGTGGTGAGTGAAGTGGTGCTGGCCACCAACTTCACGAATGAAGGCGAAGCGACGGCCCACTACATCAGCGAAATGCTGAAGGCGCGGGGCTTGCGCGTGAGCCGCCTGGCCCGCGGCGTGCCCGTGGGCGGCGAACTGGAATACGTCGACGCGGGCACCATCGCCCGCGCGATGCTCGACCGCAGGGCAACCTAAATCATGCAAGAGAAAACGTTGGCTGGTCCTTTGGCGGGCATCAAAGTGCTGGAACTGGGTACCCTGATCGCGGGGCCGTTCTGCGCCCGCATGCTGGCCGAATTCGGCGCCGACGTGATTAAGATCGAGTCGCCCGATGGCGGCGACCCCATCCGTACCTGGCGAGTGCTGAAGGATGGCACCTCGCTGTGGTGGTCGGTGCAGGCCCGCAACAAGAAAAGTGTCACGCTGAACCTGAAGGCGCCGGAAGGCCGGGCCATCGCCCGCCAGCTGGCCCTGGAAGCGGACATCATCATCGAGAACTACCGCCCCGGCGTGCTGGAAAAGTGGGGTCTCGGCTACGAACAGCTCAAGCAGATCAAGCCGTCCCTCGTCATGGTGCGCCTGTCCGGCTTTGGCCAGACGGGGCCGATGAAGGACTTGCCCGGCTTCGGCGCCATCGGCGAATCCATGGGCGGCTTGCGCTATGTCTCCGGCTTTGCCGACCGCCCGCCCGTGCGCGTGGGCGTGTCCATCGGCGACTCCGTGGCGGCCCTGCACGGCGTGATCGGCGCCATGATGGCCCTGCGCCACCGCGACGCGACGGGCGGGCGGGATGGCGGGGAAGGGCAGATGGTCGACGTGGCCCTGTACGAATCCGTCTTCAACCTGATGGAGTCCCTGGTGCCCGAATACGACCAGGCGGGCGTCGTGCGCGAGCGCACGGGCGGTTCCTTGCCCGGCATCGTGCCTTCGAATACCTACACGACGGGCGACGGCGAAAACATCGTCATCGCGGGCAATGGCGACGCCATCTTCAAGCGCTTGATGCTGGCCATGGGCCGCATCGACATGGCGGGCGACCCGCAGCTGGCGCGCAACGACGGCCGGGTGGCGCGCACGCAGGAAATCGACGATGCCATCGGCGCCTGGTGCGCCACGCACACGATAGACAGCGCGCTGGCCGTGCTGAAGGCAGCCGACGTGCCGGCCGGCAAAATCTACTCCGTGCGCGACATGATGAGCGATCCGCAATTTCTCGCCCGTAATATGTTCGAACAACACCATTTCGCCGACGGCACGCCCGTCAAACTGCCCGCCATCAGCCCGAAACTGTCGGCCACGCCGGGCAAGACCCAGTGGCTGGGACCTGCCCTGGGCCAGCACAACGACGAGGTGCTGACGTCGCTCGGCTATGATGCTGCCGCCATCGCGCGGCTGAAGGCCGGCGGGGTGGTGTAATTTTGGGGTCGGACCCCGGCTTTTGTTTTTGCGTTCAATTAATTTCGGAATCAGCATGCCTCAACCGTTCCACCGCGCGCGCGCCGCGCTTGCCCTGGCGTCTGCCGCCATCGTCCTCTCCGCCTGCGCCAGCATCCCCCGCGATGCGCCCGTCGCGGGCCTGCGCCTGATCGGCGAACAGCGCATCGCCCTGAAGCAGCCGTTCGACGGCACGACGGTGGGCGGCCTGTCCGGCATCGACTACGACCCGGCCAGCGGCAGCTGGGTGATGGAAAGCGATGACCGCTCGGAAATCAATCCGGCCCGCTTCTACCGCGCCACGCTCGATTACGACAGTGAGAAATTCTCCGCCGTGACCTTGAACAGCGTGCATTTCTTCACGCAGCCCGATGGCAGCCGCTATCCGAACCTGGCGCACGCGCGGCTGGACCAGGGCGACGAAGTGGCCGACATCGAGAGCATCCGCGTCGATCCCCGTGACGGCAGCGTCTGGTATAGCAGCGAAGGCAACCGCAAGGTGGGCCTGCACCCCTTCGTGCGCCACGCGGACCGCGATGGCAAGTTCCTCGCCACCTTGCCGACACCGGCCATGTTCAAGGTCTCGAAGGACGAGGTCGGTTCGCGCAACAACATGAGTTTTGAAGGCTTGTCGTTCTCGCCCGATGGCAGGAGCTTGTGGCTGGGCATGGAAGCGGCCCTGTACCAGGATGGCCCCCTGGCCACGCCCGACAACGGCTCCGTCGTGCGCATCACGCGCCTGGACCGTGCCGGTACCGTGCTGGGCCAGTACGCGTATCCGATCGAGCCGGTGGCGTCGCGGCCCGCGCCGGGGCGCGAGGCGGACAATGGCGTGTCGGAAATCCTCGCCGTCAACGACCATCAGGTGCTGGTAGTGGAGCGGGCGGGCGTGGAAAACGCGGATGGCATCTACACCAACCATGTGCGCGTGTACGCGATGGACACGGAGGGCGCCACCGACATCCAGGCCATCGCGGCCCTGGCGGGCGCGGCCTATGTGCCGGCGCGCAAGCGATTGCTGCTGGACCTGGAAAAGATCGGTTTGCCCAGGGTCGACAATATCGAAGGCATCAGCTGGGGCCCGCGCCTGGAAAACGGCCGCCGCAGCCTGGTGCTGATTTCCGACGATAATTTTAATCCGCAGCAAGTCACGCAAATCCTTGCCTTCGAAGTGCAATAGCTTCCAGGCTGGCCGCCTGGCCGGCCTGCCTGGCCAGCATGGCCGTGATCGTGTCGTGCGGCGACGGGTGGCCCAGGAAGTATCCCTGGGCCATGTCGCAGCCGTACTCTTCCAGCATCAGCAGCTGCTCGTCCGTCTCCACGCCTTCGGCCACCACCACCATCTTCAAGCCATGCGCCATGGCGATGATGGCGCGCGTGATGGCCGCGTTTTCCGTATCCTGCGGCAAGCCGGCGATAAAGCTCTTGTCGATTTTTAATGCCCGTACGTCGAAGCGCTTCAGGTAATTCATTGACGAATATCCCGTGCCGAAGTCGTCGATGGACAGGTACACGCCGATGCCGCGCAACTGCTCCAGGGTCACCATGGTGGCGCGCGCGTCGTCCATCAGCGTGCCTTCCGTCAATTCCAGCTCCAGCAGGCGCGCGTCCAGGCCCGTGTCGGCCAGGGCCGAGAGCACGATCTGCATCAGGTTTTCATCCTTGAACTGCTTGGCCGACAGGTTCACGGCCATGCGGATGGCCCGTCCGCCATCGTTTTGCCACGCCTTGGCCTGGTTGCACGCCGTGCGCAGCACCCATTCGCCGATGGGCACGATCAGCCCCGTCTCTTCGGCCAGCGGAATGAATTCCGTGGGCGAGATGATGCCCCGCTCCGGATGGCGCCAGCGCACCAGCGCTTCCACGCCGACGATCTGGGTGCTGGGCACGTCGATCTGCGGCTGGTACAGCAAATACAGCTCGTTGTTCTGCAAGGCCTTGCGCAGACCCACTTCCATCTTGACGTGGCTCATGATTTCCATCGTCAGCGAGGAACTGTACAGCTTGGCGTTGTTCTTGCCGCAGTTTTTCGCGTGGTACATGGCCGTGTCCGCATATTTCAACAGCGAGTTGCAGTCCTCGCCATCTTCCGGGTACAGCGAGATGCCGATGCTGGCCGTGACGAAAATCTCGTGCCCCTCGATCATGAAGGGCCGGCGCATGGCTTCCTTCACCCGGTGCGCCACGTTCAGCGCGTCTTCCACCCGCTCCAGGTCGGGGATCAGTATCGTGAATTCGTCGCCGCCCAGGCGCGCCAGGTTGCTGCCGCCGGAGGACGCCTCGAACTCATGCTCGGCGCGCAGCACCAGGTCGCTGGGGCGGATGGTTTCGCGCAGGCGCTCGGACACCACTTTGAGCAGATGGTCGCCCACGTCGTGGCCCAGGGTGTCGTTGATGCGCTTGAAGGCATCGAGGTCCATGAACAGCACGGCGAATTTCTTGTCGTGTTCTTTTGACCGCAGCAGTTCGCGTTCCAGGGTTTCCAGGAAGGCTTGCCGGTTGGGGATGCCCGTCAGGCTGTCGCAATAGGCGAGGCGGCGGATCTGCTCTTCCGTGCGCTTGCGTTCGCTGATGTCGCGGACCAGGCCCAGCACTTCGTCGGCCCCCGTCGCCACCAGGCGCGCTTCGAAGTGGCGCGTGCTGTCGCCGTGGGTGAGCGTGTAGTCGACCGAGCCGATGTGCTGCGTGGCCAGCACGGCGCGGGCCTTGTCCAGCAGGCGCGCGGCGATCTCGGGCGGCAGCACGTCGCGGATATGGCTGCCCACGCAGTTGGCGATGGAAAAGCCCGCGCTGGCGTCGTGACCCTGTTCGTAGTCCAGATAAAAGCCTTCGCGGTTGAGGCGGAAGAAGGTGTCGGGGATGGCGGCCAGCACGGCGCGGTTGTGCGCGTCGGCGATGCGCAGGCGGGCGATGGCGTCGCTGGCGCGCAGCACGTACAGCACGCGGTGGCCCAGGATGGGCCAGTTGATGGGCTTGGAGATGAAATCCGTCGCGCCCACCTCGTAGGCGCGCGTGACGGCTTCCAGTTCGTCGCCGCCCGTGACCATGATGATGGGCACCGTGCCGCCCACCTCCTGGTGGCGGATCTCGCGGCACACGGCAAAGCCGTCCATGGCCGGCATGTCGACGTCGAGCATGACCAGGTCCGGGCCCTTGAGCTTGTAGCAGGCCAGCGCCTGCACGCCGTCCTCGGCCTCGACCACGTCCAGGCCCACCTGCGTGAGCATTTGCCGCATCAGCAGGCGCATGACGGGGTCGTCGTCGGCCACCAGCACCAGGCCGCGTGGGGGAGGGAGGGGCGCAGTCATGTCAGTGTTCCTTCACGAGGATGGCGCTCAGCGATTCGCGCACCGCCAGGAATGCCTGCTGCATCTGCTGCAGCAGCGTGGCCGCGCCTTCGGTGCTGCCGGCGCGGCCCAGTTTTTCCATCTCCTTGCACAGCTGCGCCAGGCCGTCGGCGCCCACGTTGGCGCTGCCCGACTTGAGGCTGTGCGCCACCTTGCGCAGCGTTTCCGCATCCGCGCCGGCGATGGCTTCGCGCATGGCCGCCAGCTGGCGCGGCGTCTCGCCGGTAAACGCAAGGATGACGCGTTCCAGCAGCGCATCGCCATCCGCGCGCGACAGGGCGCGGATGTTTTCCAGCGCCTGGCGGTTCAGCGGCTGGCCGGAGGGCGGGCCGGCCGATGGCGGCGTTACCTGGGGCGGCGCTTCGTGGCGCTGCGCCTGCGGCGGCGCCTGTGGCGCTTCCTGCTGCTCGCTGTGGTGCACGGTGGCCGCGCGGGGCAGGGTGATCCAGCGGGAGAGGGTGTGGCCCAGGTCCTGCTGCGTGAAGGGCTTGCTCAGGTAGTCGTCCATGCCGGCCGCCAGGCACGCTTCGCGGTCGCCCTGCAGCGCGTTGGCCGTGATGGCGACGATGGGCAGCACGCGCGCGTGGCCGCGCTGCTGTTCGTGGCGGCGGATTTCCGCCGTGGCGGCAAAGCCGTCCATGACGGGCATCTGGCAATCCATCAGGACCAGGTCGAAATCCTCGGCCCGCGCCGCCTGCAGCGCTTCCTCGCCGTTGCGCGCGCAGGCCACGTCCAGGCCCAGGCTGTCGAGCATGGCCAGCGCCACTTCCACGTTGACGGGGTTGTCCTCGGCCAGCAGCACGCGGCGGCGCTGGCGCCGGCCGGGAGGGCGCGCGGCGGGGCGCATCGCGTGCGGCGTTGCCGCGCGCAGGCTTTCGCCGGCACGCGGCGGCGTGACGATGCAGTCGAACAGGTCGCATTCGCGGGCCGGCTTGATCAGCTGGAAGGCCACGCCCGCCTCGCGCCGCTGCACGGGATCGGCCGCGCCCTGTTCCGAACTCAGCAGCAACAGCTTCAGGTCGGCCAGCAGCGGATCGCTCTTGATGGTGGCGGCCAGGGCCAGGCCGCTGGTGCGCGGCAGCTCCATGTCGAGCAGGGCCACGGCATACGGCGTGCCCGCCTGGGCGGCCGCGCGCAGCTTGCCCAGGCATTCGCCTGCCGTGCCGGCGCTGTCGCTGACGATGTGCCAGCTGGCCAGCTGCCGTTCCAGCACGGCGCGCGTGGCGGGAGTGTGGTCGACGATCAAGGCGCGTAACCCTCGCGTGGTTTTCAGGTTGAAGGACGGGTCCTCGCTGTCGACCCGCCGCTTATCGAAATTTACTTCGAACCAGAAGATCGAGCCTTGCGTTAAAGCATTGTCGACGCCGATAGTTCCACCCATCAGTTCCACCAGCTGCTTCGAGATCGTCAGGCCCAGGCCCGTGCCGCCGTGCTTGCGCGTGGTCGAGCCGTCGGCCTGCGAAAACGATTCGAAGATGCGGCTCTGCGCCTCGCTGGACACGCCGATGCCCGTGTCGTGCACCTCGAAGCGCAGGCCCACGCTGGGCGCATCCTCGCAGCACACTTCCACCTTCACCGTGACCTTGCCCGTTTCCGTGAACTTGATGGCGTTACCCAGCAGGTTGACGATGATCTGGCGCAGGCGGTTCGGGTCGCCGCAGATGGCGATGGGAATGTCGTTGGCGATGTCGAATTCCAGGCAGATATTCTTCGCCTCCGCCTGCGGCGCGAACACGTGTTCGATGTCGTCGAGCAGTTCGCGGAAATTGAAGCGGATGTACTCGACACTGAGCTTGCCCGCTTCGATCTTGGAAAAATCGAGGATGTCGTTGATGATCACCAGCAGGTTCTGCCCCGAGCGCTGCACCATGCTCGTGTAGTGGCGCTGCTGCGGCGTCAAGGGGCTGGCCAGCAGCAGTTCCGTCATGCCCAGCACGCCGTTCATGGGCGTGCGGATTTCATGGCTCATGGTGGCGAGGAAGGCGCTCTTCGCCTGGCTGGCCGCCTCGGCCGCATCCTTGGCCTTTTCCAGCTGCGCCGTGCGCACGCCCACTTGGCGCTCGAGCTGGTCGCGGTAATTGGCCAGCGTGCTGTCGCGGCTGTCGATCTGCGCCAGCATGTCGTTGAAACTGTCGATCAGCACGCCCAGCTCGTCGCTGCGCTGGTGGGCGATGCGGTGACTATACGTCTGGCTGCTGGAGACTTTTTGCGCTGTATCAATGAGCTTGGTGATTGGCTCGGCAATCACGCTTTTAAAGCGCCGCGCGAGGAACACGGCGACGAGGAAGGACAGCAGGGTGGCGCCGCCGATGGCGCCCACGTGGCGGCCGATGTCGCGCCACATGTGGTTCAGGTCCGCCTCGATCAGCACGGCGCCGATGAACTCCTGCCCCTCCGCCGCCGGCCCGTAGACGGGGCGGTACAGGCGCATGGCGGGCGCCAGGGTGCTGCCCGCGCCCTGCGTGACGGCTTGCGCGCCCAGCTCGGCCAGCAGGGCCGGGTCCAGGTCTTCCGCCGCCGCCGTGGCCTGGTCGTGCTGCGGCGCACGGTACAGGGCGAACAGGCGCCCGCCCCGGTCGAACAGGGCGGCCTGGGCCACCTCGTCGCGCGCGGCCAGCGCGGCCAGCACCTCTTCCGCCTGGGCAGGCTTTCCGGCCAGCAAGGGCGCCGCGCTGGCCGCGCCGATCACGCCCGCCAGCGACAGCAGCTGCTTGCCCTCGTCATCCTTGTGGCTGAGCACGGACGTCAGCGCGAACGCCACGAATACCAGCAGCAGCGCGCAGCCCGACGACAGCACCGAGATCATGGTCAGCTTCTGGCTGATGCTGGAGCGTTGGAAATTGAACATGGTGGCGGCGCTTCTCCGGTCGACCCGTTGACTGTTTTTTAATTCCTACTGGAAAAATATAGACGCGAAGACACACCCTGATGTTGATGTGGGTCTAAGGGAGGAGAGGGGAGGGGAATTTATAAGAGAGGAAATGAAAAGGGCGGTCTCACAAGACCGCCCTCAAATTATTGCTGAGCAACAACACCTGACTCAGCCGTAGCGAGCGGAAGGGAGAGGCGGCCGAGAAGCGCAGCCGTACTTGAGTACGGTGAGCATCGCAAGCCGCCTATACCGACGCGCAGCAGGCTGGGTCAGGTGTCCGCTAACAACAACCACCACGCTTGCCGGCCCCGCCATAGCGGGCTTCCTGCCGTTCGCGGAAGAACTCTTCATACGTCATCATCGGCTCGCCGGGATGGGTCACTTCCCGGTGCGCCACGTAGGTATCGTACTCGGGCAAGCCGCACATGAGCCGCATGCTTTGCCCCAGATACCGTCCCGCCTTGATGATTTCATCGAACATCATTGCACCGTGGGCATGGCCTGGAACGGCGTTTCCTTGGTGCTAGGCTTGCTGTCGGCGCGCGCCTTCAAGATGGTGCGGATGCCGAAGAACAGCACGCTGACGACGACCACCACGAAGAAGGCGGCCAGGCCCGCATCCAGGTAGTCGTTGAAGATGATCTGCTGCATCTGCGCCACGGACTTGGCGGGCGCCAGCAGGGTGCCTTCATCGAGGGCCGCCGAGTATTTCTTCGCATGCGCGAGGAAGCCCACGCGCGGGTTGGCGTCGAAAATCTTTTGCCAGCCCGCCGTCAGGGTGCACAGCAGCAGCCAGATGGTCGGCAAAATCGTCACCCACGCATACTGGCCACGCTTCATCTTGAACAGCACGCAGGTGCCGAGGATCAGCGCGATGGCGGCCAGCATCTGGTTGGCGATGCCGAACAGCGGCCACAGGGTGTTGATGCCGCCCAGCGGATCGACCACGCCCTGGTACAGGAAGTAGCCCCAGGCCGCCACGCACAGGCCCGTGGCCAGCAGGTTGGCGACGACGTTTTCCGTCTGTTTCAAGCTTGGCACGAAGCTGCCCAGCAAGTCCTGCAGCATGAAGCGGCCGGCGCGCGTGCCCGCATCGACGGCCGTCAGGATGAACAGCGCCTCGAACAGGATGGCGAAGTGGTACCAGAAGGCCATCATGGCCTTGCCGCCGATGGCGCCCGAGAGGATCTGCGCCATGCCGACGGCCAGGGTCGGCGCGCCGCCCGCGCGCGAGATGATGCTGTGCTCGCCCACGTCCTTGGCCGTCTGCGTCAGCATTTCCGGCGTGATGTAGAAGCCCCACTGCGAGATGGCCTGGGCGGCCGAGTCTGCCGTCGTGCCGATCAGGGCGGCCGGACTGTTCATGGCGAAATAGATGCCAGGCTCGATGGTCGAGGCGGCCACCAGGGCCATGATGGCCACGAACGATTCCATCAGCATGGCGCCATAGCCGATGAAGCGGGCGTGGCTTTCGTTTTCAATCATCTTCGGCGTGGTGCCCGAGGAAATCAGGGCGTGGAAGCCGGAGACGGCGCCGCAGGCGATCGTGATGAACAGGAAGGGGAACAGGTTGCCCGACCAGACGGGGCCGGAGCCGTCGATGAACTTGGTCATGGCCGGCATTTTCAGGTAGGGCGCGACGACGATGATGCCGATGGCCAGGCCCAGGATGGTGCCGATTTTGAGAAAAGTAGACAGGTAGTCGCGCGGCGCCAGCAGCAGCCACACGGGCAGCACGGAGGCGATGAAGCCGTAGCCGATCAGCATCCATGTCAGTTCCGTGCCGGTAAACGTGAACATCGGGCCCAGCACGGCGTGTTCCTGCACGTACTGGCCGCCGATGATGGCCAGCATCAGCAGCACGAAGCCGATGATGGAGATTTCGCCGATGCGGCCCACGCGGATGAAGCGCGAATACACGCCCATGAACAGGGCGATGGGTATCGTCGCCATCACGGTGAAGCTGCCCCATGGCGAACCCGTCAGCGCCTTGACGACGATCAAGGCCAGCACGGCCAGGATGATGACCATGATCATGAAGCAGCCCAGGAGCGCAATCATGCCGGGAATCTCCCCCAGTTCAGCCTTGATCAGGTCGCCCAGCGAGCGGCCGTCGCGGCGCATGGAAATGAACAGCACGATGAAATCCTGCACGGCGCCTGCAAACACGACGCCCGCCAAAATCCACAGCATGCCGGGCAAATAGCCCATCTGTGCGGCCAGCACGGGGCCGACCAGGGGACCGGCGCCGGCAATCGCGGCGAAATGGTGGCCGAACAGCACATATTTATTCGTCGGTACGTGGTCCAGGCCATCGTTGTGCTTGAAGGCGGGCGTCATGCGGCGGGCGTCCAGGCCCAGCACCTTGTCGGCGATGAACAGGCTGTAGAAGCGGTAGGCGATCAGGTAGACGCAGACGGCGGCGATGACGATCCAGATCGCGCTGATCGGTTCGCCGCGTTGCAGGGCGACCACGCCCAGGGAGCCGGCGCCGGCCAGCGCAAGCGCTGCCCAGCCCAGTTGTTTGAAAATGCGGTTCATGCTTCCTCCAGAGATTGACGGGCGCTGTGCCGTGCGATGATGGTGTGCTGCTCCTGGTCGTCGCCAGTTTGATGTTACTTTTGGTGTATTTGCAGCTTATGGCGAGTATTCAGGAATCGTATAATTGCCGCAAGCGCACGACTACGCAGTAACGCTCAGTAGTACTACGCAGTCCGATCTGCGCGCGGCGACGTAAAATCCCCCCTTTCCACCCGCATCGATGCCACCGGAGTTCGCGCCAGGCCATGAAACTCAGACAGAAAGTCATCTTCCTGGCCATCACGCCGCTGATCCTGGCCCTGTGCGCCATCGCCTTTGCCGTGCGGCACCAGGCAAATACCCTGGCCGAGCAGCAGCGCGCCACCATCCAGCAAGCCTACCTGGCCAGCAAGGAAGCCGAACTCAAGCATTACGTGACCCTGGCCAGCCATTCCATCGCCTCCCTGTACCAGTCGGGGCGCAAGGATGCCGCCACGCAAGAGGAAGCCAAGCGCATCCTCGCCTCGCTCAGCTATGGCGACGACGGCTATTTCTTCATCTACGATTTGCACGGCAAGTCGCTGATGCATCCGCGCCAGCCCGAGCTGGTGGGGCAGAACCTGTGGGACTTGCGCGATGCCGAGGGCAATCTGACCATCCAGCGCCTGATGCAGCGGGCGCAAAGCGGCGGCGGCTTCGAGCGCTACAACTGGATCAAGCCGTCGAGCAACAAGTCCGCGCCCAAGCTCGGCTACGTGATCCTGATGCCGGAATGGGGCTGGATGATGGGCACGGGCATCTATATGGATGACGTGGACCAGGCGCTGGCCCAGGTCGATGCCCAGCAGTCGCGCAATATCCGCTCGACCATGGAGTTGATCGCCGCCATCGCCATCCTCGGCTCGCTGCTCGTGGCCGCCTGTGGCCTCGTGCTGAACCTGCGCGAACTGCGCGTGGCCGACGCCAAGCTGAAAGTGCTGGCGCAGCGCGTGGTGGAGTCGCAGGAAGAGGAGCGGGCGCGGCTGTCGCGCGACTTGCATGACGGCATCAGCCAGTGGCTCGTCTCCATCAAGCTGCAGATCGAGGCGGGCATCGCGCGCCTGGCCGGCAATGCCGAGCAGCAAGACAAGGCGCCGGCCACCTTCGAGCGGGCCGCCGAGCAGCTCAACAAGGTGCTGGGCGAAGTGCGGCGCATTTCGCACAACCTGCGCCCGGCCATCCTCGACGACCTGGGCCTGGCCGCCGCGCTGGACCACCTCGTGCATGAATTCAATGACAGCAGCAGTGCGCAAGCCAGTTTCACGGCCAGTCCGGCCACGGCGGGCGAGGGCTTGCCCGACATGGTCAATACCGTGTTGTTCCGCATCGCCCAGGAAGCGCTGACGAACAGCGAGCGCCATGCCCACGCCAGCGCCGTCGAGGTCAGCCTGCGCGAGGCGGGCAAGGCGGTGGAACTGCGCATCGAGGATAATGGCGGCGGCTTCGACTTCGACGGCATCGCCCTGCACCCGCAGCGCGGCATCGGCCTGCGCAACATGACGGAACGCATGGAAGCCATCGGCGGCACCCTGCACATCGCGTCCTCGCCGGCCGGCACCGTAGTGCTGGCGCGGCTCGGCCTTCCTTCCATACACTGAGATACACAGAAATACACAGAACCATGACCCAGATGATCAACATCCTGCTGGTGGACGACCATCCCCTCGTGCGTGACGGCTTGCGCGCGCGCCTGGAAGCGGTGGCGCATTTCGACGTGGTGGCCGAGGCGGGTGGCGCCGACGAGGCATTGAGCCAGGCGCGGCTGCACCAGGTGGACTTGGTGTTGATGGATATCAATATGCGCGGCATCAACGGCATCGAAGCGACGGCGCTGTTCAAGCAGGCGTTCCCGCACATCGCCGTGCTGATCCTGTCCATGCACGACAAGCTGGAATACGTGTCGCAAGCCTTGCAGGCGGGCGCGCGCGGCTATGTGCTCAAGGATGCGCCAGGGAAAGATATCGTCGTCGCCATCGAGACGGTGATGTCCGGCGGCATCTATTACAGCGCGGCCCTGGCGCGGCAGCTGTCGCGCCCCCAAGTGCACGATTCCTTCCTCACCACGCGCGAGCAGCAGGTGCTGCAGCACATCGCAGCGGGCCAGTCGAACAAGCAGATCGCCCGGGACCTGGACCTGAGCGTGCGCACGGTGGAAACGCACCGCCTGAACATCAAGCGCAAGCTGGGCATCGAAGGGCAGGCCGAACTGATCAAATATGCCGTCGAGCATGCGCACGGCAGCAGCTGAACGGTGCGCGCACAGAGCAGTGTATTTTTTTAAACCCGCATGACAGGCGGCTCTTGCAGGGAAATGTTCTTTTTGAACATTTATTGCCAAAATTAAACTGTTTCGTGGGTGAGATTCGGATAGAATGATTCTCGCTGTCGAAATGGCATCCCTGTCGGGCCAGGGTTGCCAATGCTGGTCAGTTTATTTACTATGGCGCCCTACCCACACTGAGATACCGATGTCAGCGTCTGAATCAAACCTGTTTCCTTTGGTGGGATTACAAGCAGTTGCCAATGCTCATAACGAGTGGGTCGCTGTCACCTTGCATGTACCGCAGCCCTCGACGGCCCCGCTCATGACGGCGCTGACCGTGGCGCTGGCCGCCGCCGATGCCTACGCTTTCCTGGCGCCGCTCGACTGCATCATTCCCCTGGCCGACCCGCATGGCGTGGACGAGGCCGTACTGGCGCAACTGGCGCCGCAGCGCACCATCTTCCGCCTGCCGGCCCAGTTTGCCGGCGACAAGCAGATTCAAAAGAAATGCCAGCAGTGGCGCGATGCCGGCTACCGCATCGTCCTGGACGGCCCTGGCGCCGGTCCCGTGGCGGCGGCGCAGGTCGAGGCGCGTGCGCTGGCCATCGACGCGGCCGGCGAGTTGCCGGGCCTGCACCAGCTGCTGCCCCTGCCGGGGCCGCACCTGGCCTACAACATCGGCGACGCAGGCCGTCTCGCGGCCTTGCAGGAACTGGGCGCCAGCTGGTTTGCCGGCGACTATGCCCTGCACCATGCGCGCCAGCAAAGCGAACCGGAAGACGCCACCTCGCGCCGCCGCGTGCTGGCGCTGCTGGGCCTGCTGGCCCGCGATGCCGACGCGCACGAGCTGGAAGTGCCGCTCAAGCAAGACCCGTCGCTCAGCTATCATCTGTTAAAACTGGTCAATTCGGCCGCCTTCGGTTTCACGGCGCCGATCACCAGCTTCAGCCAGGCCATCACCCTGCTGGGCCGGCGCCAGCTGCAGCGCTGGCTGCAACTGCTGCTATATGCGCGCCAGCAGGACGATGGCAAGATCCACGCGCTGCTGCCGCTGGCGGCCGTGCGCGCGGCGCAGATGGAAGCGCTGTGCCAGTTGCGCGGCGGCGACCGCGACGCGCAGGACCTGGCCTTCATGGCGGGCGTGTTTTCCCTGCTGGACATTTTGCTGGGCATGCCGATGGAAGAGATCATCGCCACCCTGAACCTGGCGCCCGAAGTCAGCGCCGCCTTGCTGGAACGCAGCGGCGAGCTGGGCACCCTGCTGGCGCTGGTCGAAAGCACGGCGCCGCCGCCCGAGGGCTTGCGCCGCGCCGGCATCGATGGAGAAACCTATTGGCGCAGCCTGCTGCAGGCCTACCAGTGGGCCATCCAGGTCAGCCGGAACCTGTAGCATGACTTTGCTGCCGGTGTCGGATTACCTCAGTGACAGCGCCGCCTTGTGCGACGCCGTCGTGCGCTTGCGTGGCCCGGCACTGATGGCCGAGCTGGGCCGCATCGCCGGCGCCGTGATGGCCAGCCCGCATGGCCAGTTCCTGCCCGCGGCCAGCGCCCAGGCTGCCACGCCCTCTGCGCCGCCCCCGTCCTTTGCGCGCGACACGCCCGCCTTGTTGCAGGAAGTCAGTTTCGACGGCCATTGCTTCGGCCACTACGCCGTGGCCGGCCGTAGCCTGTACAACGACGCCGACCGCCGCCACCTCGCCAGCCTGGCGTCCTTGACGGCCGGCGTGCTGCAGGTGCACTCGCTGGCGCAGCGCTCGACCCATGCGTTTGCGCAAGTGGAAGCCTTGCTGGCGCAGCAGACGCAGATCCTCGACCAGCTGCATGAGTCCGTGCTGACGATGGACTTGACGGGCTACATCACCAGCTGGAACAAGGGCGCCGAGCGCCTGTTCGGCTATTCCTCGGTGGAAGCCGTGGGGCGCAACATCCTGTTCCTGTACGACGATGAAGAAACCGGCTTCCACGACGCCTTCCTGGAGCAGGGCGGACGCCTGATGGAGGTGCGCCGCCGCAAGAAGTCCGGCGAGATCTTTTGGGCCAGCCTGTCGCTGTCGCCGCTGCAGGACATGGACGACAAGCCCATCGGCCTGATCGCCTACCTGACGGACATCACGGAGCGCAAGCTGGCGGAAGAGCGCCTGCACCACCTGGCGTATTATGACCCGCTGACCAGCCTGCCCAACCGCACCCTGCTGGCCAAGCTGGTGGACCAGGCCCTTTCCGTGGCGCAGCGCAGCAAGATGCTCGGCTGCGTGCTGTTCATCGACCTGAACCGTTTCAAGCTGATCAACGACACCCTGGGCCGGCGCATCGGCGACGAATTGCTGCGGCAAGTGTCGCTGCGCTTCCGCCAGGCATTGCGCGACCAGGACCTGGTGGCGCGCCTGGGCGGCGACGAGTTCGCCGTCGGCCTGTTCGACATCGGCCAGCACTTCGAGGCCAGCATGGTGGCGCAAAAGCTGCTCGCCTCGCTGGTCGAGCCGTTCCTGATCGAAGGCCACGACCTGCGCGTGGGCGCCAGCATCGGCATCAGCGTGTATCCGCAGGATGGGCAGGACGCGGAAACCCTGCTGCGCCTGGCCGACATCGCCATGTATCGCGCCAAGCAGGACAGCGGCGGCGAGGCGGAAAGCGTAGCCTTCTACAGCCAGGACATGAACCTGGGCATGCAGGCACGCATGCGCCTGGAAACAGGCTTGCGCCAGGCGTTATCAGAGCAGCAACTGCTGCTGCACTTCCAGCCAAAATACGCGCTGGCGAGCGGGCGCATCATCGGCGCCGAAGCCCTCGTGCGCTGGCACCACCCGCAGCACGGCATGATCCCGCCCGCCGAATTCATTCCCCTGGCCGAATCGACGGGCCTGGTGGTACAGGTCGGCGAATGGGTGCTGGAAGCGGCCTGTGCCCAGGCGCAGGCCTGGAAACTGGCGGGCCTGCCGCCCATCCGCCTGGCCGTCAACGTGTCCGCCCGCGAATTCACGGCCGCCTTGCCCGCCAGGGTGGCGGCGACCCTGGCCCGCTACGGCCTGGAAGCGGCCTGGCTGGAGCTGGAAATCACGGAAAGCACGCTGATGCACAACATCGAGCGCGTGATCGGCATCATGGACCGCATCACGGCCCTGGGCGTGGCCCTGTCCCTGGACGACTTCGGCACGGGTTACTCCAGCCTGTCGTATCTGAAACGTTTCCCCATCGATACGTTAAAGATCGACCGGTCTTTCACCACCGGTATCCCCACGGACGCCAGCGACTGCGCCATCGCCAGCACCATCATCAGCATCGCCCAGCAGCTGCACCATAAAGTGATCGCGGAAGGCGTGGAGACGACAGAACAGCTGGCCTTCCTGAAGAGTTCGGGCTGCGACGAAGTGCAGGGTTACCTGTTCTCGCGTCCCTTGCCGGCGCGCGAGTTCGAGCGGGCGCTGCGGGAAAACTGGGGCGTGTAAGCTTTCTGCTTGGTTATGCCCGCGCAGGTATTGAACCCGCCGGATCTGACCCGAGTGTTTGCGATGGGGGAAATATGTTGCTGACGGCACTAGCCATTGGTAAGCCACTGACCTTTATGTATAATGCTGCCATCTGGAAGCGTGGCCGAGTGGTTGAAGGCACCAGTCTTGAAAACTGGCGACGGGTTACACTGTTCGTGAGTTCGAATCTCACCGCTTCCGCCAGGAAATAAAGAAACCGCCTTCGGGCGGTTTTTTATTGCCTGGCGGAAGCGAGCAGGGCGCCTTCGCGCCCTGCGCGTGAGATTCGAAGGGCTGGGCCTGCCGGCCCAGCCCGCCCCGAATCCTCCAACCGCTGCCGCTGCGCGGCAGCCCCGCGCGCCTTGGGCGCGCGTTCGTGGTTCTAATTAGGCTCTCTGCTGAGCACGCTTTCAAAGCACCTCACGCAGCAATCCCTGTCTGAATGCCCGGATCGACCCTCGCCACTGCAGGCGCAGTTCATGGCGATCAACGAGTGGGCCGGCGTGGAAGCGGTGCGCTTCGCCCCGTATGGCGACCTTGTCACCGGCGGGGAGGGCGCGGCAGGAGTGACCATATCGCCAACACCGACAAGATCATCTTCGCTGAGGTAGCGCGCGGCCTGGCTGCCGTGCGCGGCCGGCCCGCCGTGGCGCGGCATGGCTACTGCCACGACTGCGACGAGGCGCTGGCGCCGGCACCGGCGCTGCTGTTTTGTGATGCGGACTGCCGCGAAGAAAAGTCCATATTATGTCCCTGCTTGAGTTTGTGGGCCGACCGCTCGCATGGCTTCGCCCGGATTGCCTCCGTAACTCAATTTTCACGGTAACGAAGACCGCTTGGCATTTCTTCATGACTATGACGTAGCAGTGTTGCTTTTAACTTTTTTGCATCTTACTTGTTACGATGCGTGAGTATTTGAGGCTATATTCGGTGCACACTCGTAACCACCTAAAACTGGGAGTTATTCCATGGCCGGTTCATCAAACAGTCTGCCGCCGCGGCTAATGGGGGCGAACTTCAAGCGTTTTTCCCTACTGCCGTTGGCAATCACATTTGTTGTAGTGGTTTGTCTGACACTTCTGGCAACCCAGTTATGGATGGTATGGCGCGCAAGAGAGGTACAGCTAGGCGAGGCAGCTCAGGCAAGCGCTAATCTGGCGCAGTCCGTGGCCCAACATGCCTATGACACGATCAAAGAGGCTGATACTGCATTGGTCGGGTTGGTGGAGCGTATGGAAATAGATGGTATCTCAGACCTTGAACTTTCACGTATTCATGATTTGTTGGTTATGCGTGCCGGGGAACTACCCCAATTACAAGGATTTTTCGTTTATGCGAAAGATGGTAGCTGGCTGGTCAACTCTCAAAAAGTGTTATTGAAAAATTTTAATAATTCTGATAGGGAGTATTTTAAATATCACCAAAATAACAGCGACCGCGGCCCTTACATCGGCCCTCCAATACGGAGTAAGTCGACAGGGGACTGGATTCTTTCTGTGTCGCGTCGCATTAACCTCCCCGATGGAAGTTTTGGCGGGGTTGTTCTTGCGACAATAAATATGAATTACTTCAGATTATTTTATGATCGATTTTCCATAGGGCAGAGCGGGGCAATTTTCATTGCAAATGGGAATGGGATACTTTTGTTAAGAAGGCCATTTGATGAAAAAAAGCTTGGCCAAGATATATCTCAGCTCCCATTGTTTAAGAATTATCTTTCAAAGGGGCCGGTAGGCACGGCATTAATAAAATCAGGATTGGATGGCATTACACGTATCAATAGCTATAGAAGAGTGGAAGAATATCCCTTGGTGGTTTCCGCTGCATTGTCTCAAGATGAAGTATTGGAAAGCTGGCGCAGTGATGTTTATATTCAGTTGGTGGTTGGCGGGATGATGTTGTTGATCATTTCGTACCTTGGTTATCGTATGGTGAAACAAATAAATCTGCGATCCAAAACTGAACAAAAACTAATGTTGGCTGGCATTGAACTGGAGCTGATTAATGAAACGTTGTCGCGGCTCGCCAGTCAGGACGGACTAACTGGACTGGCAAATAGGCGTCATTTTGACGAATCGTTAATAGGGGAGTTTAATCGTGCGCAGCGTGGAGAAGGCTCGTTAGGGTTAATCATGATCGATGTTGACTTTTTCAAACAGTACAACGATATTTATGGCCACGTGGCCGGCGATGAGTGCTTGAGAAAAATTGGCAAGGTGGTGGCTTATAGTATGCGCAGGCCAGGGGATCTTGCGGCCCGCTATGGAGGGGAGGAGATGGTCGTTTTACTCCCAGAGACCGATCTCGCCGGTACATTGGGAGTTGCCGAGAGCATCCGGGATGCTGTTCAATCGATGGGGATTGTTCATGCTGGAAATCCGCTGGGGGTTGTGACGGTAAGTATCGGTGTAGAGGCTTTTTCTCCGATTTATTTGGAAAACCAGCCTATTGAACTGGTCGAGGCCGCTGACAAGGCATTGTATAAAGCGAAAGAGTCAGGGAGAAATCAGGTTTGCTATGCGCGTTCTGGCCAGGGGCACGCGACGAGAGACAGTCTTTCGGCCTATCTTTGATAACGTTGATTTCCAAATTAGGCTCTCTGCTAAGCATGCTTTCACAACCCCCCAACGCCTCAGCCCGTGTCCGAATGGCGGACCTGGCCCTCGCGCATGCTGCGCCGCCTGGCAAGGGCCGAGGAATCGTTGGTGGCGGCGACGCGCGGGCAGCAGCAGGGGAAAATGTCGCTGTCCGACGTGGCGGCCCGCTCGGGCTATGCGGATCAGGCCCACCTGTCGCGTGATGCGCGCGCATTGGTCGGCGCAAGCCCGCGCGAGCTGGCTACGCTCGTGCAGACGGATGAAAGCTATTGGCTGTACCGCATCTGGATCTGAGCCGGCGGGACATACGCACCGGCGCCGCACGCCAATGCCGCCGCATCGAGAGCCCCCTGGCCGCAGCGCCGCGCTTCCCGGGCCGTCACACCACCGCCGCGCTGAAGGACTCGGGCCGCCGCGCGAGCAGGTGGGACAGCCGTTGCAAGCCCGCCTGCAGGCGCCCGCGGTCCTTGATGCTGCCCAGGGAGATGCGGATGGCATTCACGGCGCCGCTGCCCGTTGCGAATGCCTCCGCCGGCGTGACTGCGATGCCGGAGCTGGCGGCTGCCTGCGCCAGCTGCGACGAATTCCAGTACGCCGGCAGCTCGAGCCATACATGCAGGCCGTCACCCAGGCCGCTGTAGCGCCCCGCCAGGATATCGCGCGCCATCCGGTGGCGCAGGCGCGCCTCCTTGCGCACGCCGTCCATCAGGCGGTCCGCCGAACCGTCGAGTATCCACTGGGTGGCCAGGGCGGCCGTCAGGGGCGCGACCATCAGCGCGAAGGAGCGCAGCGCGACGAGGAAGCGTTCGCGTTCGAGCGGGTCGCGTATCAGCACGAAGGCGACGCGCAGGCCGGGCGTCAGGCATTTCGACAGGGTGGAGATGTAGGTCACCTGTTCCGGGGCAAACGTGGCAATCGGCGGCGGCGGGGCTTCGGCCAGGAGCCAGTAGGGATCGTCCTCGACGATGCGCACCTTGCAGCGCCGGGCGATGCCGGCGAGCTCCTTGCGCCGGCGTTCCGGCATGGTGATGGCGGTCGGATTCTGCAAGGTCGGATTGAGGTAGATCAGCGCAGGCTGGTGCTGGCGGCACGCCTGCTCGAGCATCTCGGGCACCATCCCGTGCCGGTCCGCTTCCACCGCCATGAGCTGCCGGCCGAACTGGCCAGCTGCCGCACGCAAGCCGGGATAACTTGCCGGCTCTGCCAGGATGACGTCGCCAGGCTCCGTCAGCGCCAGGATCAAGGCGGCGATCGCCGCCTGCGCACCGGGACAGACGACCAGCTGCTGCGTATCCAGATGGCCAAACATCGGTGCCAGCCACTTGGCGCCCGCCTTGCGGTCGGAGTCGCTTCCTCCGCCCAGGTGATAAGTCATCAGCAATTCATTATCTGCCCGCATCAACACTTGCGACAGTCCCTGTTTCAGCATGTCGTCGAAGTCCACGCCATCGGGCGGCGGCGGGGTATTCATGCTCAGGTCGAGGATGGCGGTCAACTCGACCTTCGGCGCCGCGACATACGTGCCGCGGGCGCCGCGGCCCTCCAGCAAGTGGCGGCGCCGGGCTTCGTCGTAGGCGCGCGTGATCGTCGTCAGGTCGACGCTCAGCTGTGCTGCCAGCTGGCGCTGCGGCGGCAGGCGGTCGCCCGGGGTCAGCGATCCGTCTGCTACCGCCGCTTGCAAGGCATCGGCAATCTGCAAAAAGCGCGGCCCCTTGTTTCCGGCCAGGCGCGGCAGCCAGGGTGGCAAGGTGTCATCTTGTATGGTTTTTAACTGGGACATTTTGTCTCAATGTATGGAGATTGTTTTTAAGTAGTATGCATCAGAACCTGCGGCAACGCCACCTTGCATGGCAGTCGCCGGGGTTTTCTCCTCTCTCGTCCGGATGCGGCAACTTACGGCGTTCGATGCCCTGCTTATTTCATAGGTGGCTATAATGAAAGACTCAGGCAGGGTGGCTGGGGATGGGTTGAAAAAATGTCGCTGCTGCAGCAGCGTTTTGAGGTAGCGCTCCTCACCATGGATAGTGTCAAGCAATAGCTGGAAATACTCAAAATGATCGATTGGATCCCGATAGTCTTCGTTACCTTCAAGGGCCTCGTGCTCGGCACGGGCATGTTCTTCGCCATCAAGTGGCATTACGATCAAGGGAGGAAGGGGAAGGTGGAGGAGCGGCGCGCCGTGCTGCGCGCCGGCGGCAAGGCGGTCGCCATCTTCGTGCTGCTGCTCCTGGGCCTGGGGTTCGTCACCTTCGACCTCGTCAAGATGCTCGGTTTGGAAATATCGTTCACCTGATGGCAAGGAGTCGCCGGCCCCTGTCCAGTGCCGGGGCGGCAATGCCACGCTGCGGCTGGGCGTACCGGCCTTGCAGGAAGATGCTGCTACGCCGTTGCGCCACGCAGGCGGGAAACCGCTTGCTTCAGGTGACCCTGCCGAAGCCATGAAAAAGAGCCGCCCCTCGGGCGGTTTTTGAATTTCTTGATGGAAGCGAGCGGGGCAGGCCGGGCGCCCTGCCAGCCGCCGTTCGTGCAAAATCCTGGCTTGTGATTAATACTTTCCAGTTGCGAAAGTGAACGATATGGCTATGGCACTGCCATTATTCGTCCCCGCCGAGGTAAATTCATACGATGAATTTTTTTCTAATGGCGTCAAGGGCATCACAATCGCCACAGAAGCATCCGTAATAAGCCGGGCTGCGTCGTTTTCTTTATTGAGCAATTGCAGTGGAATATCGATATTGCTTCCTGTCTTGCGCAATGTATAGCCGCTCAATGCCAGAATATTCCCATCTCGTACCTTGACGTAAATGGGATGGCCAATGGGATTGTCGATTAAATTCCGGCCGGCGATCGGTGAGGGGATTTCATTGGCATATGTTTTGGAAAGCATGCCAGTGGTGCCCGCACATGGGTAGGTCAATACCTTATCGGCATCAATCTGCTGGCGTGTACGGCTTGCCGTGGAACCGATATCGATTACCAGTCGCATCCAATATGTGTCCGTTACGCCAAATCCCACGCCGACATCTCGCTCGCCTTGCAGCATGCCATTTCCATGGTAGGGCGTCGTGAACAGGTCCATGATGGCGGATTGGGCGTAAGAGGAACCGTATGACTGGTACATGGCATATGAATATGGCGCAGTCAATACTTCCGCGCCCGATGTCGCCGCATAGCCGGCGGCGGTAAAGCGATCATTCAACATCGTACCCGTGAAACCGTTCGGGTAGGCTGTTTGATCCTGGTAATGACTCATGAAATGATTTGCTGACAAATAACTTGCATGTCCTTGCGCCGCGACGTCGAGCTTTGCATCTTGCTGCAACAGGCCGAAGCCGCAGGCCAGGCGTTGCGCATTCAGATAATCGTAGGCATTGCGCTGCTCAGTTCCCGCTGCGTACGTTGCGGGAAGCACGACCGTCTGAATCGTTGAATCCGCTATCGGGGGAGTCACTGGCGGAGTCACGGGGGGCGTGACCGGCGGGGTAACCGGTGGCGTAACCGGCGGTGTGACAGGGGGTGTAACAGGGGGTGTAACAGGGGGTGTAACAGGGGGCGTGACCGGCGGAATGATGCCGATTTCCGTATTTTTTCCCGCATCACTGCCACCACCGCCGCAAGCGACCAGCAAAGTAGCGATTGCCGCTGTAAAGACACCGGATGTAATTGTTTTCATTTATTCCTATTCAGTAATTGGGAGGCTAGATATCGGCGGAATGCATCGATGCATGCACTATCAGTACCGGGAATGATAGTTGCCATAAAAAATGGCAAAATTTTAACATATTTAGTTGCCATGTGGAAATTCTGTTTTGCCAATTAAATGGCATCCGCGTATTATGATCAGCGGCGGGCATATCCCGATTATTGTGAATGGTGAAATGGCGGTAATAAATTCGGGAATGCCATGCTGGAGCATGTGGCTTGCTATTGGCCGGACCCATGCGATTCCCGTGGCAGGATTTCATGCTCCCGCCGCCCCATTTTCCGCAGGCAGCGCAATTGCAGGCAGCGATGGTGTATATTTTTTAATCGCGCACGGCCCCGGTTTATCGGCCTGGCAGTATTGTCGCCTGAATAAAAATAATCTCCGTGGCGCAGCCGCGTTCTTCCAGGCTAGTATCATGGCTGTTTATACTGTGCATGCATCAAGGGCCATGTTCGCCGTGCACTTGCCCGGAAAAACTGCCATGCATCCACCACCTGCAGCCATAATTGCGCATGTCCGCCACAATTTTGAAGCCATGAAAAACCTGCCCGTAGAATATCGTCACAATTTTCCACTGGACCCCGTCGATGTCGTTCGCGTCTTCGACCAGTCGGGCATCAAGCGGCCGACGGCCGATCTGCCGAGGATCGCGCGCATGTTTGCCGCGCCCGGCCTGCTGCTGTCCGCATGGGTGGATGGCAAGCTCGTGGGGCTGGCCCGCTCGCTGACCGATCATGCCTACTGCTGCTATCTCTCGGACCTGGCGGTGGACAAGCAATACCAGGGCCTGGGCATCGGCAAGGAACTTGTCCGGCGCACCCAGGCCGTCATCGGCGACGACGTGTCCCTGATACTGCTGTCGGCCCCGGATGCCATGTCCTACTATCCGACGCTCGGTTTTGAAGCTGCGGGCAATGCCTACGTGATTCGGCGCAAGCATTGAGCGACCGCTTCCGGGAATGCCCGCGCCGCATGAAAACCGTCTACACCCTGGCCGGCGCCCTCGCACGGGACCCCGGCCGCGTCGCCAAGACCCGGGCGCTCACCCTCGACGAGGCCAGGCCCCACATGGGCCTGAAGGGCAGCCACGGCCTGTTTGCCTCCGCAGAGTGGTGGGACAGCATCGCGGCCGGGCGCCTCCTGACGCAAACGGTGACGGGCAGCATCGAACGTACGTCTTTCGCGGGCCAGGACAGCCGCCGCGGCGATCAAGTCAACAGCGTCACCTTGCGCCTGGCGGATGGCTCGACTGTCGACGTGAGCATCTACGCGCACCACCCGCAGGACAGCCGGCTGTTCGTGCCCGGTGCCACGGTGACGATGGTGTCTGCGCTGGACGAGCTGAAGGCGCAGCCTGCGGCGGACGGTGGTGTCAACTACGCGCGGACCGTGCTGGAAGTTGCCATCTCTGTCGGGGACACACGGGAATAGGACATGGCGCCGCGCCGAAGTTCCACCATCGGCACAACCTTGACCCAGGACAAATTCCCCGCCGAAATTCGTTTGACCGTCCCCCGCGCCGGGTCTAGAGTCGTCGACAAGACCTCAACGGACCCCATCGCCATGGCCAAGCCTTTTCCCCTCAACCCCAGGAATCCCGAGCGCATCTGCTGGGGCTGCGACCAGTATTGTCCTCCGGACGCCATGCGCTGCGGCAATGGCTCCGAGCGTACGCAGCATCCGGTCGAGCTGTTCGGCGAAGGCTGGCATGACTGGGGGCTGGCGGCGACCGACAAGGCCGACAAGGCCGACAAGGACGAGAACCAGCCTTGACGGCAAGCGCTCCATGCTGCGCGCCGCTACAATCTCCTCATCGCCCATTCGTCCAAGCGGAGGAGTCACCATGCAAGAAACCCTGTCCCGCTGGCTGGCAAGCAGCGCCGGCGATGTCCAGTTCGTCGAGCACCCGGCCGTGCATACGATCGCCGAAGCGCTGCTGCACGTGCCCGCCATGCCGGGCCTGATGGTGAAAAACCTGTTCCTGCGCGACGAGAAGGGCAGGCGGCATTTGCTTGTCATCGTGCCTTTCGACCGGCGCATCGACCTGGCGGCGCTGGGGCGGCTGTTGCCTGCAAGTAAGCTCAGCATGGCCTCGCCCGACCGGCTGCAGCAGCACCTGGGCATCACGCCCGGGTCCGTCAGCCTGTTTGCGCTGATCCATGACGGCGCGCAGGCGGTGGAACTGGTGCTGGACCAGGCCGTGTGGGACGCCGCTCATCTGCAAGCCCATCCGCTGCGCAACACGGCGACGGTCGTGCTGTCGCATGCCGCCCTGGTCCGTTTCCTCGCGCACACGGGGCACGTGCCCCGCATCGTATCGGTGCCGTCGGCGCCCGCATGATCAATGCCCGGCCACGGGCGCGCCGCCGCTGCGCCGCCCCGGGCGGAAGCCATGCGACCGGGCCGACCAGGCGACCGCGAATGCCAGCGTGAGCAAGGCCGCCATGGCCCACGGAAAGGCGCCCGCGCCCCACGTCTGCAGCAGGGCGCCGCCGACGATGCCCGCGGCCGCGATGGCGCCATTCCACGCCACCACATTCATCGACAGGGCCACGTCGGCGCCGCTGCCGGCCGTGTCGGCCAGCGCCGTCTGCAACAGCGTGGCCGCGCCGCCAAAGGACAATCCCCAGACGGCCATGGCCACGTAGACGACGGTGGGCAGATGCGAGGCGATGCCCAGCACGAGGGCCGTCGCGGCAAACACGGCCAGGCTGGCCAGCACGGTGCTGCGCAGGTGGCGCTCGACCAGCCTGCCCGTGACCCAGATGCCGGCCAGGGCGGCGGCGCCAAAGACGAGCAGGACCAGGTCAACCCGGCCCGCCAGTCCCGCCGGCGCGACGAAGGGGGCAATATACGTGTAGAGAATGTTGTGTGCCAGCATCCAGGCGATGACGACGGCCAGCACGGGGCGCACGCCAGGTGTCGTGAAGACGCGGCGCAGGGGCAGGCGTTCATGCGCGGACTGGCCAGGGTAGTCCGGCACCTTGGCCAGCACCCAGGCGACCAGGATTAATGTCAAGGCGGAAATGATCCAGAACGCGGCGCGCCAGCCGACGAGGGAACCGAGCAGGGTGCCCAGCGGCACGCCCAGGGACAGGGCGACGGGCGTGCCCACCATGGCCAGCGCCAGGGCGCGGCCTTGCTGCTGCGGCGCCACCATGCGCCGCGCGTAGCCGGCGAGCAAGCTCCACGCCAGTCCGGCCGCCATGCCCGCGAAGAAGCGGGCCGCCAGGGTCAGCCAGTAGTGCGTCGACAGGGCCGTAACGGTATTGAACACGAGAAAGCCGATGATGGTCAGCAGCAGCACGTTGCGGCGGCGCCAGCCGCGCGTGGCGATGGTCAGCGGAATGGCCGCCAGCAGCGAGCCGAGCGCATACGCCGTGACCATTTGCCCGGCCAGTGCGGCGCTGATGCCGAGTCCGGCGCTAATTTGCGGCAGCAAGCCGGCGGGCAAGGTTTCCGTGACGATGCAGATAAACCCTGTCATGGCCAGGGCCAGCAGGCCGGCGACGGGGAGGCGGTCGGCCAGCGCAGGGCTGGCTCCGGTGGTAAGCGTGGCGTGATTCACGGTAAATATCCTTGTAAGTGGGAGAGAGCGGGCAGGCGCAGGCGTGCCCCTGCCCGTCGTGGCGATATATATGTATCGATCGGTATAAATATAGGCGATGGCGCGCGCCGTTGTCAACGACTTCTGTATCGAGTAGTATGTAAGTCGGTGACGATGAGGAGGAATGGATGGCGCAAATGGGACGGCCGCGCACGTTTGACCGGCAGACGGCGGTCGAGCAGGCCATGTTTTTATTCTGGCAGCAGGGTTATGAGTCGACGTCCTTGAGCCAGCTCAAGGCGGGCCTGGGCGGCGGCATTTCCGCGCCCAGCTTTTATGCCGCGTTCGGTTCGAAGGAAGCGCTGTTCCGCGAGGCGGCGCAATGCTATCTGGACACGTATGCGCGCGTGACGGAGTGTTTGTGGGACGATGGCCTGGCGCCGCGGCAAGCCATCGAACTGGCCTTGCGCCAGTCGGCACGCATGCAGTCCGAGCCGGGCCACCCGCCCGGCTGCATGGTGGCGCTCGGCTGCATGAGCGCGCCCACGCCCGAACACGCGGCCGTCGCCGCGCCGCTGACGGCTTCGCGCGCCCGTACGCGCGCCGGCTTCGCGCGCTGCGTGGAGCGGGGCCTGGCCGGCGGCGAACTGGCGGCGGGCACGGATGCGGCCGCGCTGGCAGCCGCCTTCGACGGCTTTTTATCGGGGGTGTCCATCCAGGCCCGCGACGGTATCGGCTACGCCGTGTTTGACGGGGCGATCACGCAGCTGATGCGTCTGTGGGATGCCAGCCGCTTGACTGCCTAGGCCGTAAAGCGGAATTCCAGCACGTCGTCGCCATACCGGTCCGTCTCGCCCGTCGCCGTCCAGCCCAGGTAGCGGTAAAAGCCGTAGGAGCGGGAGGCGGGGTCATTCGAACAGCCGAGGAACAGCCGCTCGTGGCCCTGGGCGCGCAAGTCCGCCATGACCCGTTCCAGCAGCGTCTTGCCGATGCCGAGGCCTTCGGCTTCCGGCAGCAGGGCCAGCACGACGATTTCGCCCGTGCCGCGTTCGCCAAAGCAATAGCCGGCCAGCTGGCCGTTGCGAAGGCACACGTGGCCAGGCAGGTTGCCCGAGCGCATCATCTGCGCCCAGGTGTCGGCCGTGATGCCCACTTCCGCCAGGCGCTCCGCGGTGATGGCGTTTTGCCGGGTCTTGCCGCGCAGGTCGATGAAGGCGGGGGTGTCGTCCGCCTTGGCGGCATGGAAGGTGATGGAGGCTGGATGTGTCGTCATGTGTGCGTAAATTGTTGGATGGTAGTGAATGATTTACTCCCAGGATTTGCGCATGCTTTGCGCATGGCGTTGCCAGTCAAAGACCTTGTTATTCTCGATGGCCTGCTGGCCGGGATTGCCGCTATCGATGATTTCATTCTTGACGATGATCAATTCGTTCTTGTTATTCAAGCCGTATTCCCGGTAGCGCTCGCAATCCTGCTCGCGCCGGGCGATGGCAGTTAATGTCTTGTGACGCCATGCATAGCTGTCTTCATAAAAACATTGCGCCGCGCAGCCGCAATTGGCGATGCCGCCTTCGATTCTCTGGCCGGCGATGCTGATTTCCAGATTCGGGATCGCTGATAATGGCTTGCTGAAACGATAGTTTTTCGCCTGCGTATCCCACAGCCACACATCGGAACAGCGGATGCGCCCCTGGCTATCCGTATAGCCCGTGACCCACAGGTCGGCGTAACCGTCGAAATTCATGTCCAGCAGCAGCGCGTGCAAATTGCCCGTGCCGCTGCTGCTGCAGCTGCCGGCGACCCACCGCTTGCCGATGTTCAGCCGGTAAGTCTGCTTGTCATCGTGATTCATGTAGCGGATATCGGCGGCTTGTCGCACTTTGCCGCTCGCGGCCTTTTCCAGATGCAGCGAGCCGCCATAAGCGGCAGTGGAAACCAGTGATAAAAACAGGGCAATGAGCTTCATGGCGATATTCTCGGGCCGGCACGTGGATGAAATATCCCGATTACCGCATGGGGGGAATAATCATAACGCAGGATTCCGGCGGCGTGCCACACCATTCCTATCGTACATTCTGCGTATTGGCGTGCTGTGTACAATGCCTTCATTCTCCGAACAAGGAATCTCCATGACCGACTCCACCGCATCCTGGAATGAAGCGGGCATACTCGCTTATAACGACGGCAATTACGCGGAAGCGTTCCGCCAATTCGGCGCGGCCGCCGATGCGGGCGATCCCGCCGGCCAGCATTTGCTGGCCAGCCTGTATTACCAGGGCCATGGCGTGGCGCAAGATTTGCCGAAAGCGGTGGAACTGTTCACGGCCGCCGCGCAAGCGGGCTTTCCGCCGTCGCTGGCCAACCTGGCCCTGATGTATGCGAGCGGCGATGGCGTCGCGCAAGACATGGCGCAGTCGCTGTCCTACGGGCGCAAGGCGGCCGAGGCGGGCGATGGCCAGTCGCAGTTCAACCTGGCGCAGGCGTACCGCAAGGGGATTGATGTGCCGCAAGACTACGCCGAGGCCGCGTTCTGGTACAAGCAGGCGGCCGAGGCCGGTTCCCTGTCCGCGCAGAATGAATATGGCTTGCTGTATGCGCAAGGGCAGGGCGTGGACCTCGACTACGTGCAGGCGTACGCGTGGATCGCCATGCCGGCCCAGGCGGGCAGCGCGCAATCGATCAAGAACCGCGACCAGTTGCTGGAAATCCTCACGCCGTCACAGCAGCAGGCGGCGCGCGTTCTCGCTGCCGAGTACGCGGCGCAATACGGCGTCAATCCCCACTGAACGGGGATTTCCCCGGCTGCTTGCTGAGCACGCCCGCCGCATCGAGTTCGTAGCTGTCGAAGTCGCGCGCCAGGAACAGCTGGCCCGAGTAATGCAGCCGCGCTTCCGCTTCCAGCTCGGCCATGCCGTCCGCATGGTGGTAGCGGGCGCTGAAGTGGGTGAGGATCAGGTTGGGCAGGCGCACCGCTTGCGCGAACTGCGCCACGCGCTGCACGGAACTGTGCGTGGGGCCGGGGCCGACCTTTTGCAGCATGGCTTCCGTGTAGGTGGCTTCGTGCACGAGCAGCTGCGCGTCCGCGCAGGCGTCCATCAGCAGCGATGGCGTATCGTTGTCGCCGCCGACCACCACAGTGGCGCGCTGCGTCTCCACCTGGCGGAAAGCGGTGGCGGCCAGCACCGTGCCGTCCTCCAGATGGGCATCCTGGCCCGCCTGCAAGGTCCCCCAGGCGGGGCCTGGCGGCACGCCGGCGGCCAGCAGGGCGGGCTTGTCCAGCTTCCAGCGGCTCGTTTCCAGCGCGAAACGGTAGCCGACGCTCGGCGCGCGGTGCGACAGCGCGTGGCGCGAGATCGTCAGGCCCGCTTCCTGATACACCACGGGCGCGCTGTCCACGTCGATGTGGATCAGCGGATACGTGAGGAACAGTTCCGTGTGCAACAGGGTGGCGTCGATCCACGCCTTGATGGCGGCCGGGGCGATCAGCAGCAAAGGCTTCTTGCGCCCCGTCATCGAGGCGCTGGCCAGCAGGCCCGGCAGCCCATAGCTGTGGTCGCCATGCACGTGGGTGATGCAGATGCCCACCAGGTCGTGCACGGACAGGGGCAGGCGCTGCAGCCGGTGCTGCGTCGCTTCGCCGCAATCGATCATCCACCAGTCGCGGTTGTGCGTCGTTTGCAGGGCCAGCGACGTGACGTTGCGGTGGCGCGTGGGCACGCCGGAAGACGTGCCGAGAAAAGTCAGTTTGAACATGGGCGCATTATGCGGCAGCCGTGCCGGCTTGCCAATGCCGTTGGCTTCAGCCCGCCAGCGGCGCGCTCAAGCTGTCCTTGTAGATGCGCCCGTTCTTCATGATCAGCAGCAGGTTTTCTTCCGGCCGGGCGAGGAAATCGAGGTTTTTCGCCGGATCGCCATCGGCTACCAGCAGGTCGGCCAGCGCGCCCGGGGCCAGGCGGCCCAAGGCACCCGGGTAGGGCGCACGCTGGCCGCACAGGGCCAGCAGTTCGCCATTCTGTCCCGTCGCCTGCGCCAGCAAGGTGAGCGGGTCGTAGAAGCGCGTCAGCTTGGCCAGCTGGCGGCCCTGCGTGGGCGTGTTTTTCGCGTTGAACAGGATGTCCGTGCCCCAGCCCGTCCGGATGCCGTATTTTTGCGCCAGCGCATACGCCTTCACCGTGCCTTCCGATACGATCCTCTGGCTGGCCTTGCGCGCCGCATCCGGGTACACATTGGCGTCCTCATCTTGCAGGAAGGGTTGCAGGCTCCACCACGTGCCCGCGTCGCGCATCATGCGGGCGGATTCATCGTCCGCCAGCTGGCCGTGTTCGATGCTGCGCACGCCAGCGCGGATGGCCCGCTGTATGCCTTTCGGCGTGTACACATGGGCCATCACGTAGGTGCCCCAGTCGGCGGCCGCCTCCACGCCGGCGCGCAGTTCGCGCTCCGAATACTGCGTGCTGTCGAGCGGGTCGTACAGCGAGGCGACGCCGCCGCCGGCCAGCATCTTGATCTGCGTCGCGCCCAGCATCAGCTGCTCGCGCACGCGGCGCAGCACTTCCGCCTCGCCATCGGCGATCATGGCCACGCCCGTCGATTCCACCAGGCTCAGCGGGGCATTTGCCGCGCGCGGGATGTCCGAGCGCAAACGGAAGTCGCCGTGGCCCGAGGTTTGCGAAATCATGGCGCCCGAGGGAAAGATGCGCGGGCCGTCGACGATGCCTTCATCGATGGCGCGCTTCAATGCAAAGGCGGGGCCGCCCGGATCGCGCACGGAGGTAAAGCCCCGCAGCAGGGTGCGCCGCGCTTCCTGCGCCGCCACCAGATATAAATAGCCGACGTCGGACGTCATGGCCGTCACCTGGCTGATGGCCGCCAGCATGGTGTGCCAGTGGGCGTCGATCAGGCCCGGCATGACCAGCTTGCCCCGGCAATCGATGACCTGTGCGCCGTCCACCTTCTCGCCGGCCGGCAGCAGGGCGGTGATGGTCGCCCCCGTCACGAGCACGTGCATGCCGGCGCGGGGCACCTTGCCCGTGCCGTCGAACAGGCGCAGATTGGTCAGCAGCAGCGGCCGCTCGGATGCCTGTGGCTGCTGGGCGATGGCGTTGCCGCTGGACAGGCCGAGGCCGAGGAAGGGCGCCAGCATGGCGGCCGTGCCGCCGAGAAATTGCCGGCGCTGCATGTCCGCCATCACCCGTTGGTGCAGGATGGTGAAGACCGTGCCGCCGCAGTCGCAGGCGCGCGGCTTCAAGCCGCCCGTCTGCCAGGTGTCCGCCAGATGCTGTTCCTGTGCCAGGGCCATCGCGCCATCCTTTCATCGCTGCCGCGCCGTGCGCGGGCACGGGGGCAAAGTTAATAAGTGGAAACAATGTTCATTGAAAGCCTGCCGCGCCGCCAAGTCAAGCGTGCACTTGCTTTACGGCAAAGAATGTAGCATCGGCTGTTCAAGGTGCATGCTGGCCGCTATTTTCCCCATCGCCCGCCGTGTAATCGACGAAGCCGTCGCGGCGGCAAAAGCTGGCCAGCTGCATGCCCGCCTGGCGCGCGATGCGGATGGCCAGCGCCGTGGGCGCCGAGATGGTGGCGACGAGGCCGATATGCATGCGCGCCGACTTGCGCACCAGTTCATAGCTGGCGCGGCTGGACAGGAAGACGAAGCCGTCGTGCATGGCGATGCGGTGCAGCGCCAGGTAGCCGATCAGCTTGTCCAGGCCGTTATGCCGGCCCACGTCCTCGAACACTTTGACCACGGCGCCCTCAGCCGTGCACCAGGCGGCCGCATGCACGCCGCCCGTCTTGTGCATCAGTTCCTGGAAGGGCAGCAGCTCGCGCGCGGCGCGGCCGATGATGGCGCTGCTGGCGAGCAGCGGCGGCAGGGGCCGCGTGATCCTGTCCGGCACCAGGTCCAGCAGGGCCAGGCTTTCGATGCCGCACACGCCGCAGCCCGTGCGCCCGGCCAGCGCCCGGCGGCGGCCCTTGAGCCTGATCAAGTCGGGCTGGGCGATGGTGAGCCGCACTTCCGCAGCATCCTCGCCGTAGCACACGTCGAGGTCGTAGATGTCGCGCACGCTGCCGACGATGCCTTCGGTCAAGGTAAAACCGACGGCGAATTCCTCCAGGTCGCGCGGCGTGGCCATCATCACCGCGTGGGCGATGCCGTTGTAGACGAGGGCCACGGGATATTCCTCGGCCACCACGTCGCGGCCCGCCCTGGCCGCGACGCCCTGGTGGCGCACCATGGGCACGTCCAGGTAGCCGTCGCGCTCGATGGTGGTGATGTCGCATTCCATGATGTTCTCCTTGTAACGCCTGAGCAAACCTGCTGCGCGTCGCGATTTGCGGCCTGCGATATTCACTGACTCGGCGCCCCGTACCTTCGCACGGCTGCGCTTCCCAGCCACAACTCCCATCCGCTCGCTACGGTTTTGTCCGAGGTTATTAATTAATGAAATTAATCGATCTGATAGCGCGGGCAGGGCCGGATCGGCGGCGGCAGCGGCTCGCCGTTCAATTCCAGCAGCGAGCGTTCCGTTTCCCGCGTCATGGCGTTCAGGGCCAGGCAGTTGGGTGCCAGGCCGAACGGTTCGGCGATCTGCTGCGCGATGGCTTCCAGCGCAAACAGGGTGTAGGCGACGAACACGGAAATGAGGGGCGTGGCCACGCCGATGGCGTCCACCAGGCCCAGCGGCAGTAAAAAGCAGTACATGTAGACGGTGCGGTGCACCAGCACGCCGTACGGATACGGAATCGGCGTGTTCTTGATGCGCTCGCAGCCGGCCACGGTGGCGGCCAGGTCGTTGAGCTGGTGGTCGAGCATCCACAGCAGCTGCGCCTGGCCGCCCTGGCGCTGCGCGGCGTCACGCAGCATGGCGCGCACCGTGTGCAGCACGGCGACGGGCTTGAAGGTCATGCCCTGTAGCTGCTGCGCTTCGGCGGCCGGCAGGTAGCGCGCCAGGTCTTCCTGCGGGTCCGTCTGGCGCAGCTGGTGCTTGAGCGCGTAGACGAAGGCGACCAGGCGGCGCAGCAGCAACTGTTGGTCCAGGCCGCTCGTTTCCTGCGGCAGGTAGGTGATCGCCTGCGAGGCCAGGGCCCGCGCGGCGATCAGCAATTGTCCCCAGATATGCCGCGCCTCGGCAAAGCGGGCATAGCTGGCATTGTTGCGAAAGCCGAGGAAGATGGCCAGGCTGATGCCGACCATGGGGAACGGCGCCGTGTCGAGGGGAATCTTGACGCCGAAGACGCGCCCGTCCGTCAGCAGGGCCAGCGAACTGATCACCAGCATCAGCAGCAGTTGCGGGATGATGGCTTGCAGTACGGAACCGTCCCAGACGAACAGCATGCGCAGCCAGTTCGAGGTGGAGCGAACGATCATGCGCCAGCCCCGGCGGAAGGGACCAGCAGCACGGGGATGGACTTGAAGGTCGGCGTGCCGGACCCTTCGCCCACGCTGTCCAGCGGCACCAGCGGATTGGTTTCCGGGTAGTAGGCGCCGATGCAGCCACGGGGGATGTCGTACTCGACCAGCAGGAAGCGGTCGGCGCGGCGTGCTATGCCGTCATGCCACACGCCGATCAGGTCGACCCAGTCGCCGGCCGCAAAGCCCAGCATGGCCAGGTCGTCCCTGTTGATGAAGACGACGCGGCGCTGGCCGAACACGCCCCGGTAGCGGTCGTCCATGGCGTAGATGGTCGTGTTGTACTGGTCGTGCGAGCGCGTCGTCATGAGCACCATCAAACGCTCGCCATATTGCTGGCGCGCGCGCTGGATGGGCGTGTCGCGTTCCACCGCGTTGACGAGGAATTGCGCCTTGCCGCTGGCCGTCTTCCACACGCGTTCGCGCGAGGCGATTTTCAGGTGGAAACCGCCCGGCTTGGCCACGCGCAGGTTGTAGTCGAAGAAATCGTCAAACACTTGCTCGATGGAATCGCGCAGCAGCGCATAGTTGCCGGAAAAGCGCAGCCAGTCGATCTTTTCGCTGCCCAGGGTCGCCTGCGCCATGCCGGCCACGATGGCGATTTCCGAGCGCAGGCTGGGCGAGGCGGGCTGGTTCATGCCGAACGAGATGTGCACCATGCTCATGGAGTCTTCCACCGTCACGCCCTGCGCCACGCCCCCCTGCAGGTCGATTTCCGTGCGTCCCAGGGTGGGCAGGATCAGCGCATCCCTGCCGTGCACGAGGTGGCTGCGGTTGAGCTTGGTGGCGATGTGGACCGTCAGGTCGCACGAGCGCAGCGCTTCCCAGGTGCGCGGCGTGTCCGGCGTGGCCATCGCGAAGTTGCCGCCCAGCGCGACGAACACCTTGACCTTTTTCTCCAGCATGGCGGCGATGGTGCCGACGGCGTCGTAGCCGTGGTGGCGCGGCGGCGCGAAGTTGAAGACCAGGCCCAGGCGGTCGAGGAAGGCCTGGGTCGGCTGTTCCTCGATGCCCATGGTGCGGTCGCCCTGCACGTTCGAGTGGCCGCGCACGGGGCACAGGCCCGCGCCCCGCTTGCCGATATTGCCGCGCATCATCATCAAGTTCGACAGGATCTGCACGGTGGCCACCGAATGCTTGTGCTGCGTCACGCCCATGCCCCAGGTGGCGATGACGGCCTTGCCTTTCACGTAGATCTGCGTGAGCTCTTCGATCTTGTCGCGCGCCACGCCCGATTCGGCCAGCAGCACGTCCCAGCTTTCCGCGCGCAGGTCGGCCGCGAAGGCGTCGAATCCGCTCGTGTGTTCGGCGATGAAATCGCAGTCGAGCACGCGTTCCTGGCCGTGGGCGACGGCCTCGTCATCGAGTTCGACGACGCGCTTGGCCATGGCCTTGATCAGGGCGAAGTCGCCGCCCAGGGTGGGGCAGATGAACAGCGAGCAGATGTTGGTGCTGCCGCCCGTCAGCATTTCCAGGGGGTGCTGGGGGCTGGTGAAGCGCTCCAGGCCCCGTTCGTGCAGCGGGTTGATGGAGACGATGACGGCGCCGCGGCGCGAGGCTTCGCGCAATTCGCCCAGCATGCGCGGGTGGTTGGTGGCGGGATTCTGGCCGAACAGCAGCAGGGTGTCCGCATGCTCGAAGTCGTCCAGCAGCACCGTGCCCTTGCCCACGCCCACGGTTTCCGGCAAGCCGCGGCTCGTTGCCTCGTGGCACAGGTTGGAACAGTCGGGGAAGTTGTTGGTGCCGTAGGCGCGCACGAACAGTTGATACAGGAAGGCCGCCTCGTTGCTGGCGCGGCCCGACGTGTAGAAGGCGGCCTGGTCGGGGTCGTCCAGCGCGTGCAGGTGCCGCGCCACGAGGGCGTAGGCGTCATCCCAGGAAATGGCCTGGTATTTGTCGCTGGCGGCGTCGTACACCATGGGGTCCGTCAGGCGGCCGTGTTGTTCCAGATCATAGTCCGACTGTTCCATCAGTTCGGTGACCGTGTGCTCCTGGAAAAACTCCGGACGCACGCGCTTGCTCGTCGATTCGGCGGCCACGGCCTTGACGCCGTTTTCGCAGAATTCGAACGTCGACGCGTGTTCGCGGTCGGGCCAGGCGCAGCCGGGACAGTCGAAGCCATCGGGCTGGTTTTGCTCGAACAGCGCGCGATAATTGCCCGCGCCGACTTTTTCCTTGAGCAGGTTGATGGCCACGTACTTGAGGGCACCCCAGCCTGCCGCAGGATGGGTGTAGGGCGCGATGCGCGCGTCGGACTTGGGCTTGCTCATGATGACTCTCCTGGTGATATGCGATGGGACAGTCACATGGTAGTGGCGGCGTACTGCCCCGTAGGCGCACAGTTCCGGGCAAAAAAACAGAGTACAGATGGGAATAGGGCGAGCTGCGTCATGCCGGCCATGCCGCTGATTTATGATACAGGCGAGGGAAGTGCGGCGCGCATTTCCGGTTTTCAGCGAGGAAATATATGCAACAGGAAGACGGGATAGAAGGCATCGACACGGCGCTGGTCGCCTTGCTGGCGCTGCTATGGCAGGCGCGCCAGGAGGCGCCCGGGAAACCGTGGTCGCTGGCCAAGCTGGCCAAGCGGGCGGGAGTACAGATGAGCACTTTGTTGCGCCAGCTCAATGCGCTGTCCAGCGCGGGGCTGGCGGACGTCGCCATGGCGGAAAGCGGCGGCGGCAGCGCGCTACTCAGCGCGGCGGGGGCGGAGCTGTGCGCCACGGTCTTTGCCGCGCCGCCCGCGCCATAGCTGGCGTCTGTACTCTATCGCCTGGCGCCGGACTGTACCTCTTTGCCTGCCTCCATTCGCCTTATGCTGGACACAGATGAATGCCTAACGAGGGAAAGCCAATGAACACCATCCTGTCTCCGCAGCCAGCGCCCGCGCCGCCATGCCATAGTGAACCGTGCGTGGACATGCTGGGCCGCCCGTTGACGGACTTGCGCATGTCCGTCATCGACCAGTGCAATTTCCGCTGCACCTATTGCATGCCGGCTGGGCTGTACCCGAGCGACTACCCTTTCCTGCCGTCCAGCGAGCGCCTGTCCTTCGCGCAGATCGAGACGATGGCGCGCGCCTTCGTGCGCCTCGGCGTCGATAAGATCCGCATCACGGGCGGCGAGCCGCTGCTGCGCAAGAACCTGGAGCGGCTGATCGAACGCCTGGCGAGACTGACCACGCCGGACGGGCGCGCCGTGCGCATCGCGCTGACGACGAATGGCAGCCTGCTGGCGGCCAAGGCGCGCTCGCTCAAGGATGCGGGCCTGGAGCGGGTCACCGTCAGCCTCGACAGCCTCGATAACGGCATCTTCCAGCGCATGAATGGCGTCGATTTTCCCGTCGAGAAAGTGCTGCACGGCATAGAGGTGGCGCAAGCCGTCGGCTTGCATCCCGTGAAGGTCAACATGGTGGTGCAGAAAGGCGTCAACGACAGCCAGATCGTGCCGCTGGCGCGCCATTTCCGCCACACGGGCGTGGTGCTGCGCCTGATTGAATTCATGGACGTGGGCGGCATCGGCGCCTGGTCGCGCACGCATGTCGTCACGTCGGAGGCGGCGCGCGCCCTGATCGACGCCGAGTTCCCCCTCGTATCGCTGGGCGAAGGCAAGCCCATCCTGCACGAAACGGCCAGCCGCTACCGCTACCGCGACGGGAGCGGCGAAGTGGGCTTCATTTCCAGTGTGTCGCAGCCGTTCTGCGGCGACTGCAGCAGGGTGCGCGTGTCGTCGGACGGCCAGATGTTCCTGTGCCTGTTCGCCCGCGACGGCATCGACCTGCGCCCGTACCTTGACACAGCGCAAGAGCTGGAAAGCGTGCTGCGCCGGCACTGGCAACGCCGTGGCGACCGCTACTCGGAAGTGCGCGGCGCCCTGGCCCAGGCCGGCGGCCGGCCGGGCAGGCAGTATGCCACCGTGCGCATGTCGCTGGTGGGCGGCTGAGGGTGCCTAGAGGAATTCGGTGATGAGTTTGCCCAGCAGGACGATGGCCTGCTCCATGCCCGCGCTCCACGGGTAGCTGTAGTTGAGGCGGATGCAATGCTTGTAGGCATGACTGACGGAAAACATGCGGCCCGGTCCCACCGTGATGCGGCACTCCAGCGCGCGGCGGTACAGCTGCATGGAGTCTACGTTGCCCGGCAATTCCACCCACAGCACGTAACCGCCCTGCGGCTGCGAGATTTTCGTGCCGGCCGGAAAGAAGCGCTGCACGGCGGCGGCCATGATGCGCGCCTGCTGCGCGTAGGCCTTGCGGATGCGGCGCAGATGCTGTTCGTAGCCGTCGTTCTGCAGGTAGGCGGCAATCGCCAGTTGCGGGAACGAGGAGGTGGTCAGCGTGTTGAGGAATTTGAGTTCCTCCACCTTGCCGCGGTAGCGTCCGGCCAGGGCCCAGCCCACGCGCTGGGCGGCGCTCAGGCTCTTGGAAAACGAGGAACAGTGCAGCACCAGGCCCTTGCGGTCGTAGGACTTGAGCGAGGACGGGTGGGCGTCGCCGTAATACAGTTCGTTGTAGACGCCGTTTTCGATGGCGGGCACGTCGTGCTGTTCCAGCAGCTGGACCAGGGCGCGCTTGCGCTGGTCCGACATCTGGAAGCCCAGCGGATTCTGGAAGTTCGGCATGACCATCACGGCGGCGATGGACTGGCGCGCCATGATGTCGGCCAGCGCCTCGATGCGGATGCCGTCGTAGGGATCGGTGGACACTTCCACCACCTTCATGCCCAGCCGCTCGACGGCCAGCAGCATGGCATAGAAGGCGGGTGACTCGACGGCGATGGTGTCGCCCGGTTTTGCCACGGCTTGCAGGCACAGGTTGATGGCTTCCGTGGCGCCCACGGTGACGATGATTTCGCCGGGATCGACGGCCAGGCCGTTTTCCAGGTAGCGGCGGGCGATTTCGCGTATCAGCTGTGGATTGCCCGGCGGCAGGTCGTCCGTCACGCGCCAGTCGCGGTTGCGGCGCGCCACGGCGCTCGCGTACTGGTTGATGCGTTCCCAGGGAAACAGGGACGGGTCGGGGTAGGGCGAGCCGAGCGGGATGGCCTCGTTCTGGCCGATCGAGCGCAGGGTCGACAGCACCAGGCGGCTCACGTGCACTTCCGCCGGCACGGGACTGGGCTGGGACGCCTGCATGCTCAGGCCGGCGGGCTGCGCATCGCCCGCGCGGGCGCGCACGAAGTAGCCGGACTGGGGCCGGCTTTCGATCACGCCCATGCTTTCCAGCTTGACGTAGGCGCGCAGCACCGTGGTGATGCTCAGCTTGTGCTGCTGGCTGGTCTGGCGCACGGACGGGATGCGCTCCCCGGGCAGCAGCACGCCTTGCGCAACCAGTTGCTCGATTTCTCCGGCGAGCTTTTCATACAGTTTCATGCCATGGCGTCCATTCTTTGAATCTTGCTCTACGTCATTGCATTATCGTCCAATTCATGGGGCCGCATCATGACAGTGATCGCATGTTGCCTAAATGAAACTGGCATCCGGCACTTCCTGGTTTAAGATCCGCATAGCACATCAAAAGAGGAATCTCTGGTATGGCCATTCCACAAAGCATGCTGTCCGTCGTCGCGCGCGATGAAGTGCATTTGCAGTGCAATCTCAAGGCGGGCGTCGAGCCGGCGCAGCTGTTCGGGGTGCTGGGCAAGCTGTGGGAATCCCAGGTCACGGGCATCCTGGACCCCACCCTGAACCGCCACCATCAGTTGACGGGTGGCACGGCCAACGTGGTGCTGGGCTTCCGGCCCGAGCTGTGGCGCGCGGCGTGCCCCGGCGGCGTGCCGGACAACATGGCATCGTTTTCGCATGACCTGGTGGGCGCCAACGGCAAGACGGCGCCGGCCACGCAGCACGATTTCTGGGTCTGGATCACGCAGTCGAACGCGGCCACCCTGTACGACAGCATGCGCACGGCGCTCACCTTGCTGGCTCCCTTCGCCGAGCTGGCCAGCGAGCAGCTGTGTTTCCCCTACCATAACAACGTGACCTTCGACGGCTTTGCCGACGGCGTCGCCAATCCGAATCCCTTCCGCGCCCATGGCGTGGCCATCATTCCCGACGGCGAGGCGGGCGCGGGCGGCTCCACCGTGCTGCTGCAGAAATGGCGCATGGACGTGGAGCGCCTGCGCGCCTTGCCCGTGCACGCGGCGGAACAGGTGTGGGGCCGCACCAAGGCGGGCAGCCACGAATTGTCGCCGCTGCCCGTCGATTCCCACGTGGGCCGCAACCAATTTCTGCGCCACGGCGAGGAAGCCGATATCGTGCGCCGCAATGCCAATTATGCCAATGCCGGCGAGGCGGGCGTCATGTTCGTCGGTTTTTGCCAGGACATCACGGTGACGATGGGCATGCTGCGCCAAATGTACGGCGTAGGCTATGATGGCATCACCCAAACGGACCGGCTGCTGGATTTTTCCACGGCGCTGTCGTCGGCGATCTATTTCGTGCCCAGCATCGACGCCTTGCTGGCCATGGGGATTTCGCCGGCGGATCCCGGCTGAGTGTCATCCCGGCAGTTCCGCTCACTGGTCCCTATTTTTACTTTACAAGGAGTTTTCCATGCGTAGTCGTCCCGCCACATTGCTGTCCGCCCTGATCCTCGGCAGCGTCGTCTTCAGCGCTTCCGCTTCCGCCGTGGGCCTGGGTTTCCTGGCCGATACGCCGATGGCTTACCTGAACAAGAACGACAAGCCCGTCTTCGTGAAAGCCGTGGGCGACGTGCTCAATGACAAGAAAGATGGCGAAACCGTGCAATGGAGCAATGAAGGCTTGCGCAACTCCGTGCGCATCCATGCCGACATCACGGCCAGCGATACGCAAAAGACGGATGCGCAAACTTGCCGCAAGGTGCAGGTGGCCCTGAGCGCCAAGGGCCAGGAACAGACCCTGAAGCTGACGGTCTGCAAGGCGGGCGCGGGCGAGTGGAAAGTGAAAAAGCAGTAAGACCGGCCGCCCTTCCTTGCCGGGAGGGCGGCGCCGTGATGCCTGTCCACAGCCGCTGCGCGGCGGCCTAGTCGTGGTTGATGGCGGCCACTTGCCGCAAGCTTGCTTCGTCGGTGAGCAGGGTGACTACCGTATTGGTTTTTGCATGGATGCGCACGCCCTTGAGCCAGTCCGGCAGGGCAAGGACGGCGCCCGCGGCGATGGGCAGGATGACCTGGATCACGGGTTCGCTGCCTTTGGGCGGCGTCGCTTCGAAGTCCAGGTCCTGGATGCCGTCCTGCGGCGGCTTGATGTACACGTGCGGCGTGAGGGTGGCCGCCTTCCAGCCGCCGGAACTGACTTCGCCCGTCGCGCTCACATGCAGATGCGGCGGATGGCTCTTGTCGATGGCTAGGTGCACGGCATTGACTTTGTAGATGAGAACGCTCATGGTATCTCCAGGAAGGATGTAGCGCGCCGCCAGGCCCGCAGCGTGAGGGGCCAGTCGCTATGCCTCGGCATCGCTAAGCTGGCTCAGCCAGTGTAGGCCGGATTTTCACCATCACCATCTCCAATTGTCACCATGGCCACGCCGCTGCCGCCAGGCGCGCAAGCCCTGCTTTTCCACTTTCTCGCGGGAAAGCCACGCGCAACGGTTAGAATCACGTTTTACCTTTATTTTTCCCATCTGCATGCAGCAAAGTCGCCTCCTCTTTTTCCGCCTGGCCAGTCAGTTCCGCCGCTACGGCGCCATCGTCGCCGCCACCCTGCTGGCGGTGGGCGTGGCGTCGGCCACCGATGTGTTGCTGATCCGTCAATTGCAGAACGTCGTCGACGCCATGCGCGACACGGCGACGGCGCAGGTCGCGCCCACGTCCGGCGTGATGGGCATGCTGCAGGGCTGGGTGGACCGCTTCCTGCCGGCCCAGGCGGGGCAGGTGGACCTGTGGGTGATTCCCGCCACCATCCTGGGGCTGGCGGCGCTGCGCATGGTGTCCAGTTTTTCCGGCGATTATGGTTCCGTGTGGCTGTCGAGCCGCGTGCAGGCGGACTTGCGCGAACAGATGTTCGCCACCATCATGCGCCTGCCCAGCCGTTTCTTCGACACGACCACCACCAGCCTGACGCAGTCGCGCGTGGCCTTCGACGCCAGCCAGGTGTCGCAGGCGGGCTTGAACGTGCTCAACGTCATGGTGCGCGATTCCGTCGCCACCCTCGGCTATCTGATCCTGCTGTTCAGCATCGACGTGAAGCTGGCCCTGTTCTGCATGGCTTCCATGCCCATCGTGGCCATCGTCGTGACCCTGGCGGGGCGCCGCATGCGCCACCTGAGCAAGAGTTCGCAGCAAGCCGTGGGCGAGCTGACGTCCGTGCTCGACGAAAGCATCGCCGGCCAGCGCGTGGTGAAGATCTTCGGCGGCCAGGAGTATGAACAGGCGCGCTTCGTCGACGTGGTCAAGCGCAACCGCCAGCTGGCCGTCAAGCACGCGGCCACGTCGGCCATGAATTCCGGCTTCATCATGATGCTCGTCGGCATTACCCTGTCGTCCGTGATCTACTTCGCCATGCTGCGCGCGCAAAGCGGCGCCATTACGCCGGGCGCCTTCGTTGCCTTCATGGGCGCCCTGATGGCGATGCAGTCGCCGATCAAGAACCTGACCAAGATCAATGAACCGCTGCAGCGGGGCCTGGCGGCGGCCGAATCCGTCTTCGGCCTGATCGACACGCCGCTGGAGCCGGACCCGGGCACGCTGGCGCCCGCCACGGTGCAGGGCAATTTGTCCTTGCAGAACGTCAACTTCCGCTACAACAGCGACGACCCCGATGCGCCCACGGCCTTGAGCAATATCACGCTCGATATTCGCGCCGGCGAAACGGTGGCCCTGGTGGGCGGTTCGGGCGGCGGCAAGACGACCTTGCTGGGCCTGCTTCCGCGCTTCTATGACGTCAGCGGCGGCCAGATCCTGCTCGACGGCGTCGACCTGCGCGACTACGCCCTCTTGGCCCTGCGGCGCCAGTTCGCCCTCGTCAGCCAGGACGTGATCCTGTTCAACGATACGATGGCGGCCAATATCGCCTATGGCGACCCGACGCCGGACCAGGCCCGCATCGAAGCGTCGGCGCGCGCCGCCTACGCCCACGACTTCATCATGCAGTTGCCGCAAGGCTACGCCACGCAGGCGGGACAGAACGGCTCGCGCCTGTCGGGCGGGCAACGCCAGCGCCTGGCCATCGCCCGCGCCCTGTACAAGGATGCGCCGATACTGCTGCTCGACGAAGCCACCAGCGCGCTGGACACGGAGTCGGAGCGTTCCGTACAGGCGGCGCTGGAAGTGCTGATGCGCAACCGTACCACCATCGTCATCGCCCACAGATTATCCACCATCGAAAGCGCCGACCGCATCGTCGTCATGCAGGGCGGGCGCCTGGTGGAATCGGGCAGCCACGCCGCCTTGCTGCAGCAGGGCGGCGCGTATGCGCGCCTGCACGCGAGCCAGCTGTCGCCGCACAGGGAAAGCGCGGGATGAGGACTGGCGCGCTTGCCGCGGCAGCCCCGGGCCGGGGCCGGACCAGCAGGTCCGGTCCCGGTTTTTCATGGCCGGCGTGGCAATCGTGCCCGTGGCGCCTGGCGCCTGCCCTTATCATGTAAGCCGCAAGGCAACATTTCCAATGGATTAAGATGAAGAATCAACACACGAGGCGCTGGCTGCTGGCCGCCGCGCTGGGCATGGGCACGGCCTTGCCGCCGGCGGCGCAGGCCCGGGCGGCGTTGCCGGCAACGGCATCCGGCCAGGCGCAACAGGAACAGCAGACCATGTATCTCGATGAAAATTTCGTACCCAGCGAGCCGGACCGCGCCGCGTATGCGCTGCGCACGCCGCCCGTGCGCGACGCGGCGCTGGGCGCCTGGCACGTGCGGCTGGAATTTCCCGACACGCCGGGCGCGCTGGCCTTTGAAACCTATGCGACGGACCTGGACTTGAGCCAGATCAAGTTCGTGCGCTTTCGCAGGTATTACGACGAGCATGGCCAGCTGCTGCGCGACACCCCGCTCGATGCGCGGGGCCAGGAGGTGGCCGGCGGCGCTTCCTACTATGCCAACGGGCAGCTCAAGCAAAAGGTGACGCCGCTGCCGAACGGGCGCGACAGCATCTCGGAAACGTATCATGAGAACGGCCAGCTGATGAACCGCATCCGCTACCACGGCAAGCGGATGGCCGATGGCGCTTATGTGTCGTATGGACCGAATGGCAAGGTCAGCAGCCGCGCCTTCCTGAAACGGGGCCGGATGCATGGCGTGCAGGAAGTGTATTACGCCGATGGCACGCTGTTCCAGCGCACGCATTTTGTGAATGACAAGCGCGATGGCGAGTGCGCCACCTATGCGCAGGATGGCAGCCTGCGCGCCAGGACGGTGTACGTGCAGGGCGAGCCGGACGGCTGGTCCTTCGAAAGCCACGACAATGGCCAGCTGGCGCAAAAGGCCCTGTACCGCCACGGCAAGCTGCTGAGCATGCAGAAATGGGGCAGCAACGGCCAGCCCTCGGTCGCCTGGCAGCAGGATGCGCAAGGGCGCGAACAGGGCGACGTGACGCAGTGGCATGACAATGGCGCGCGCGCCAGCGTCATGCCCATGCGCGACGGCCAGCGCCACGGCTTGCTGCGGACCTGGGCCAGCGACGGCAGCCTGCGGCAGCTCGTGCCGTATGAACATGGCAGGAAGCAGGGCATCGAGCGCCAGTGGGATGCGGCCGGCAAGCTGGTGCTGGAGCAGGCGTGGCAGGCCGGAGAGCCAGTGCCCATGGGTCATGAGGCGGCCGAAACCGGCCGCAACGGGCAGTAGGAGCCGCCCGCCTTTGCAGGTATCATGTACGGATTCCGGTCCGCCAGCAGGCGCGATGCCGGATCTGATAATTGGAGGCAATGGTGGTGGAAGCGGAAGCATCAGCGGTGGCCAGGGCGCAAAGCCTGGCCTTGCAAAACATGCGCGTCGTCATGCGCGCGGCGCAGCGGCACTCGGCGCAGATCGAGAAACAGTGCGGCGTGTCGGGCGCGCAATTGTGGGTGATGCAGGAATTGCTGGAACGGCCAGGACTGCGCATGGGTGAACTGGCCGTCAAGATGTCCATCCACCAGACGACGGCCAGCAACCTGGTCGAGGCGCTGGTGAAAAAAACCTATGTGCGCAAGGCGCGCGACCAGCCCGACCAGCGCGTGGTCACCCTGACCCTGACGGCGGAAGGCCAGGCCGTGATCGCCGGCGCGCCGCAGCCGGCGCGCGGCTTGCTGCCCAGTGCGCTGGCCCAGCTGGACGCGGCCAGCCTGGCGCAGCTGAACCAGGGCTTGAGCGCCTTGCTGGCCGTCGTCGCTCCCGACGACCGCCAGGGCGGCATGCAGCCGTTTCCATTCACGATGTAGCATCCTTCTGCGGCAGGCGCTGCAGCTGCAGCTGCGCCAGCGCGCCATACAGCGGCTCGCTGAGCACGCGCGAGACGGTGCTGGCCACGACGGCGCAGGCCATCAGGCTCAGCACCATGCCGTGGCCGTCGACCATTTCCATGACAATGATAAAAGCCGTCAGCGGCGCCTGCGTGGCGGCGGCCAGGAAGCCCACCATGCCCAGCGCGATCAGGGCGGGCGCGTGCGGATAGTGCAGCAGCACGGCGATATCGTGGCCGATGCCCGCGCCGATGGCCAGGGACGGCGCGAAGATGCCGGCCGGCACGCCCGACCACACCGTCAGCCACGTCGCCACGTATTTGAAGGCGACGAAGGCGGGCGCCACGTCGGACGAGCCTTCCAGCATGGCGCGCGTGGCCACGGTGCCGCTGCCGAAGGTGGCGCCATGGCTGGCGATGCCGATGGCCGCCACCAGCAAACCGCAGACGGCGGCGAACAGCACGGGCCGGCCTTTTCTCCACGCCGATAATTTTCCCAGCGGATTGCCTCGGGCGGACGCCAGCAGCAGGCGCGCGAACAGGCCGCCCGCCACGCCCGCCACCAGGGTCACGAGCAGGCCGGGCAGGGCCAGCGCCAGGCCGATGGGGCCAGGGTGGATGATGCCGAAATGCGTGGCGTTGCCGTGGATGGAGACGGCCATCATGCCGGCCAGCACGATGCCGGCGACGATCAGGCCGCTGTTGCGCTGCTCCGGCGAACGCGACAGTTCCTCGATGGCAAACATGACGCCCGCCAGCGGCGTATTGAAGGCGGCTGCGATGCCGGCCGCGCCGCCGGCCACCAGCAGGGAATGGGCGCTTACCTGCGAGTGGCGCGGCAGCCAGCGGCGCGCGGCCAGCATCACGCCGGCGGCGATCTGCACGGACGGCCCCTCGCGTCCCAGCGAGAGTCCCCCCAGCAAGCCGCCCGCCGTCAGCACGATCTTCGCGGCGCTGAGTTTCAGGGAAACAAATAGCGAGCGCTGCTCGGGCGCCACGGCCGGGTCCAGCGTGGCCATCACTTGCGGGATGCCGGAGCCGGCCGCACCCATGGCGTAGCGGCGCGTCAGCCACACCAGCACGGCGGCGCAGGCGGGCGTCCACAGCACGGCGAACCACCAGGCCTTGCCGTTAAAAAACAGGAATAAGTCCAGCGCTTCCTCCGCCAGCCACGTGAAGCCGACGACGACGAGGCCGGCGATGGCGGCCATGCCGACGACGACGGCGCGCGACCACCACAGGCGCGGGTTGGCAAATTCATGCTTGAAGGCAGAGGGGATGTCGTGCAAGTGCTTCATTGCGGCAAGTCCAGGATGGGGCGCGCAGGGCGTCGGGGAGGAGTGCCATTATATAGGTGTATTTGCTCAAATGTATTTTGCGATGCCTTATTTGTGGGCAATTGGCGACAACAGTTCCGCCTTGGCCAGGAAATCGACGAGCGCCCGCACCTTCGGCGCCAGGTGCGGCCCCGAGGGCCACAGCAGCCAGCAGCCGTGGGCCGGATGGTGACTGATGGCGTAGTCCGTCAGCACCTCGACCAGACTGCCATCGGCCAGTGCCGCCTGCACCGTGAACGCCGGCAGCCAGGCAATGCCCAGGCCCTGCCGGGCGAAGTGCAGGCGCGCTTCCACGTTGTTGCAGACCATGCTCAAAGGTAACTCCGGCAGCGCAGCGCCCTCGTCCTGGCGCAGCTGCCACGCTTCGATCTTGCCGCTGTGGCGGAAGCGGTAGTGCAGGCAGGCATGTTGTTGCAGATCAAGGGGGTGGCGGGGCGTGCCGTGCTGTGCCAGGTAGGCGGGGGAAGCCACCAGGCAGGAGCGGAACTGGCCCAGCTTGCGGGCGGCCAGGCGCGAGTCGCGCGGCGCGCCGATACGGATGACGGCATCGAAACCGTCGCCGACGACATCGGCCAGCGCGTCGGAAAAGTCCAGGTCGAGGTGGATGGCGGGATGCTGCCGGGAAAATTCACCCAGCGCGGGCAAGAGCCAGCCGCCCAGTTCCGGCAAGCCCAGGCGCAGGCGTCCCCGTGGCGCCAGATGGCCCGCCAGTTCTTCCTGCGCCGCGTGCATTTCCGCCAGGATGCGTTCGCTGCGCGCCAAGAACAGCTGGCCTTCCGCCGTCAGGCTCAGCTGGCGCGTGCTGCGCTGGAACAGGCGCGCGCCCAGCCGGTGCTCGAGCCGGGCCAGGCTCTTGCTGACGGCCGACGGCGAAATGCCGGCCGCGCGCGCGGCGGCGACAAAGCTGCCCGCGTGCGCCAGCTGGACGAACAGGGCCACGCCGGAGAGATTATCGATATCCTGGTTTTGCATGATTCATGACAGTTTGGTCAATAGTGAAACGCATTGAAGCATATTTTTCTTTGTCGCGTGGCTGCTTACCATGCAGATTTACTGGGAGTAGGCAATGAAGATGATCGGTTTTAACAAGGGCAGCAGCGTGGACGACGAACATGGCTTGTTCGACATGACGGGGGCGATGCCCGCGCCCGGCCCGCGCGACGTGCTGGTGCAGGTGCGCGCCGTGGGTATCAATCCGCTCGACACCAAGGTGCGCGCGGGGCGGGTTGCCGTGCCGGACACCGTCACCACCCTGGGCTGGGATGCGGCCGGCATCGTGCACGCGGTGGGCAGCGAAGTGACCCTGTTCGCGCCGGGGCAAGCCGTGTATTACTCGGGCTCCTTCGACCGCGCGGGCGCCAACGCTGAATATCACCTGGTCGATGAGCGCATCGCGGCGCGCATGCCGGCGAGCCTGGATTTCGCGCAGGCGGCCGGCGTGCCGCTGGCGGCGCTGACGGCGTGGCAGTTGCTGTTCGAACGCTTTGCGATTGCGCCTGGCGACCGGCGGGAACGGGGCAGCCTGCTGGTGCTGGGCGGCGCGGGCGGCGTGGGTTCGATGCTGATCCAGCTGGCGCGCCAGCTGACGGGTTTCACGGTGATCGCCACGGCCTCGCGTGAACACAGCGCCCACTGGTGCCGCGCCATGGGCGCGCATCACGTGATCGACCATGCGCTGCCGCTGGCGCCGCAGGTGGCGGCCTTGAACGCGGCGCCCGTCGCGCACATCGCCGCCCTGTCGCACACGGCGCGGCACGTCGCGGCATTGACGCAGATCATCGCGCCGCACGGCAAGCTGGCCGTCATCGATGACCACGATGTTTTTGATGCGGCGCCGCTGAAAGGCAAGAGTATTTCGCTGCACTGGGAAATGGTGTTTACACGGCCCCTGTATGCCACGCCCGATATGGCGGAGCAGCAGCGCATCCTGAGCCGCGTGGCGGCGCTGCTGGACGAGGGCGTGCTGCGCCACACCATGCGGCAGCGCCTGTCGCCCATGGACGCGGCCACCGTGTTGCGCGCGCATGCGCTGCTGGAGCGGGGCGGGCAGCCGGGCAAGGTGGTCGTCAGCGCGGAGTAAGCCTTATACGAACAGCTCGCGCCGCGCATTCTGGCTGATGGCGACGGTGGCGGGGTGGCGCAGGCGCCGCTCCGTCGTGATGGCATACACTTGCTCGACGAGGCTGTCGACGCGCCCCAGTTCCACCACGGCGTACTGCTGGCACACCTGGCGCGCGATGACGGTGGGGGCGAAGAACAGGCCGGCGCCGGACTGGCCGAAGGCCTGCATCATGGCGCTGTCGTCGAACTCGCCCACGATGCGCGGGTGCAGGCTGTTTTCGCCCAGCCACTGCAGCAAACGGCCGTAGATGGCGTAGTCCTCGCCCGGCAGCAGCAGCGGGGCGCCGTCCAGGCAGCGGGGAAAGCCGCCCTGCAGGGTGGCGGCCAGGGCGGCCGTGCCCAGCAGGGTCATGCCGCTTTCGCCCAGCAAGTGGTTGTAGCCGCGCACGCTCAAGTGGGCCGGCATGGGGCGGTCCGCGATGATCAGGTCCAGGCGGTGCACGGCCAGGTCCGCCAGCAGGCTGGCCAGGCGGCCTTCTCGGCAAATGATGCGCAGCGGCTCGTCCAGGTCCAGCGCCGGCTCGACGAGGCGGCAGGCGATCAGTTTCGAGACGGAATCGGCGCAGCCCACGCGAAACGTGGTCGTCGTCGTGCGCGACTGGTCGCGCACGATTTCCAGCAATTCATCGCCCGCGCTGAAAATCTCTTCCGCATGGCCGAGGATGCGCCGGCCCGTGTCCGTCAGCTCCAGCTGGCGCCCGCTGCGGCGGAACAGTTCCACGCCCAGGGTGTCGGCAAAGTCGCCCAGCTGGCCGGAAATCGACTGCGGCGTCAGGTGCAGCTGCTCGGCGGCGCGGGCGATGCTGCCCGTCTTGGCCACCATCCAGAAATAGCGCAAGTGCTTGAAATTGAGGTTGGACATGGCCGCTCCGCTGCGTTAATTCATCGATTTTTTCGATCTATGACTTAATTATATTCGATTTGTTCGATGTGTTAATCCGGCATATGATGGTTGCCTGACATTCAAACGAGGAGAGCGCCATGGGCTGCAAGGTAAACGGAAACACTGACGGAGGCCAGCGATGAACGGCCTGGAAAGCATCGCCACGGCGCCCATGTGGGCCGGCTTCATCGTCTTCGTCCTGCTCATGCTGGCGCTGGACCTGTTCGTCTTCGGCGGCAACAAGGCGCACAAGGTGGGCGTCAAGGAAGCGGCGACGTGGTCGCTCGTGTGGGTCAGCCTGGCCCTGCTGTTCAACGGCGGACTGTGGTGGTATCTGAACGGCACGGCCGGCCCCGAGATCGCCAACCAGAAGGCGCTGGAGTTTTTCTCCGGCTACCTGATCGAGAAAGCCCTGTCGGTCGATAACGTGTTCGTCTTCCTGCTGATCTTCAGCGCCTTCCAGGTGCCGGTCCAGTACCAGCGCCGCGTGCTGATCTACGGCGTGCTGGGCGCGATCGTCATGCGCGCCGTGATGATCATGGCCGGCGCATGGGTGGTAAGCGAGTTCAGCTGGGTGCTCTACCTGTTCGGCGCTTTCCTGTTGATTACCGGCATGCGCATGCTGGTGGCGGCCGATGCGGAGCCGGACGTGGCGAACAACCCCGTGCTGCGCTTTGCCCGCCGTCACCTGCGGGTGGCGGACGGCGACCACGGCGAGCGCTTCTTTGTGGCCAAGGGCGGTTTGCGCTATGTCACGCCGCTGTTCCTCGTGCTGATCCTGATCGAGGTGACGGACCTGGTGTTCGCGGTGGACTCGATCCCGGCGATCTTCGCCATCACGACGGACCCGTTCATCGTCTTCACGTCGAACCTGTTCGCCATCATGGGCTTGCGCGCCCTGTACTTCCTGCTGGTGGACGTGGCGGACCGCTTCCACATGCTCAAGTACGGCCTGGCGATGGTGCTGGTGTTCATCGGCGCGAAGATGCTGGTCATGCCGTGGTACCACGTGCCGGTGGAAGCATCCCTGCTCGTGGTGGCGGTATTGATCGTGTCCAGCTGCGTGGCCAGCGTGTTCATCACCCGCAGCGACAAGAAGTAAAACGGCAGTACGGCGCGCCCCGCGTGGCGGTGGCGCGCTTTTTAAACCAACAATGGAAGAAACACTATGCGTACGTATGAAATGAACAGTCCCCAGGCAGCGGGACGTATCCTGGCCCTGATGATGGTGGTCGACGGCAACCTGGCCAGCGCCGAGCTGCAGGCCATGCACCGCAGCAAGATCCTCGAGCATATCGAGCTGGAACCGGCCGCTTTTCAGCAGTTGCTGCAAGACCTGTGCGACGACATGCTGACCTCGACCGTGCATGGCGCCGTGCAGCTGGCCCATGGCGTGATCGACAGCCTGCTCGATGAAATCACGGACCCGGACCTGCGCCGCAAGCTGCTGCAAGCCATGTGGAAGATTGCCGACGCGGACGACTGGCTGGCCGATGGCGAAGCCGTGCTGCTGGCCCGCGCCAGCGCCAGGTGGTCGGCGGAAACCAACTTCCGCGCACACGCCGCCTGACGCCCATCAAGCCGCCTTGTGCCCCATGGCGATGACGGCGGCGCCCGCGAGGGCCAGGCCCACGCCCGCAACATCGGTCCAGGCGGGCGTGATGCCGTCCACCAGCCACAGCCATCCCAGCGCCGTGGCGATGTAGATGGCGCCATACGTGGCGTAGACCCGGCCGCTGGCGGCCGGATGCAAGGTCAGCAGCCACACGAAGACCAGCAGGCTGAGGGCGGCCGGCAGCAGCAGCCAGGCGCTGCCCTTGTTGCTCAGCCACAGCATGGGCAGGTAGCAGCCCAGCAGTTCAGCCACGGCCGTGACGGTAAACAGCCCGAAGGTGCGGGCCAGTGGGGTCCATGCGATGGCGTCGTTCATTGCATTCCTGTGAATAATCTTGCCGCCATTGTAGCCGCCCGAGGCCGCCGGGCACTGCTATCATCGGGGACAGATTCCCGAGGAGAGACAATGACGACGACTGCGGCGCCACGCGCCTTGCTACAAGCCATGTTCCACGCCGCCATCGAAGCGGCGCAACCGTCGCACTGCGTGCCGCCCCATCTGCCGCCCGTGCCCAAGGGCCGCTTGATCGTCATCGGCGCGGGCAAGGCGTCCGCCGCCATGGCGCAAGCCGTGGAACGGCACTGGCCGGGGCCGCTGTCGGGGCTGGTGGTGACGCGCTACGGCTATGCCGTACCCTGCGCGCGCATCGAGATTGCCGAAGCGTCGCACCCCGTGCCGGATGCGGCCGGCATGCTGGCCGCGCAGCGCATGCTCGAGCTGGTCGGCAACTTGCAGCCAGACGATACCGTGCTGTGCCTGATTTCCGGCGGCGGCTCGTCCCTGCTGGCCTTGCCCCTCGATGGCATCAGCCTGGAAGACAAGCAGGCCTTGAACCGGGCGCTGCTGGCGTCCGGCGCCACCATCGGCGAAATGAATTGCGTGCGCCGCCATTTGTCCGCCATCAAGGGCGGCAGGCTGGCGGCCGCCTGCCATCCGGCGCAAGTCATCACCCTGGCCATTTCCGACGTGCCCGGCGACAAGCTGGGCGACATCGCTTCCGGCCCCACGGTGGCGGACGCCACCACGTGCGCCGACGCGCTGGCCATCGTGCGCCGCTACGGCATCGCCTTGCCGGACAGCATACGCACGACCTTGGAGAGCGGGCGCGGCGAATCCGTGAAGCCCGGTGATCCCCGCCTGGAGCACACGCGCACCACCCTGGTGGCCACGCCGCAGCTGGCCCTGGAAGCGGCGGCGGCCGTGGCGCGGGCGGCCGGCGTCACGCCGTATATCTTGGGCGACAGCCTGGAAGGCGAGGCGCGCGAGGTGGGCACCGTGCTGGCCGGCATCGCGCTGCAAACGGCGCAGCGGGGCCAGCCGTTTCCCGCCCCGTGCGTGCTGCTGTCGGGCGGCGAAACGACGGTCACCGTGCGCGGCAAGGGCCGCGGCGGGCGCAACGTGGAATTCCTGCTGGCGCTGGGCATCGCCCTGCAAGGGCAGGCGGGCATCCACGCGCTGGCCGGCGACACGGATGGCGTCGACGGCCAGGAAGAGATCGCGGGCGCGGTCCTGGCGCCCGACACCCTGCAGCGGGCCTGGGCACAGGGCATCCATCCCCGCGACAGCCTGGACAACAACGATGGCCACGGCTTCTTCCAGGCGCTGGGCGACAGCGTGGTGACAGGCCCGACCTTGACGAATGTCAATGATTTCCGGGCCATCCTGATTAGCTGAACTTAGAATCCCTCGAGGACAATTTTCCCTTTCGCGGTATTGCTTTCCAGCAGGGCATGCGCGCGTTTCACATTCGCCGCGTTGATCGTGCCGAAGCGCTCGGCCACGGTGCTCTTGATGACACCGGCGTCCACCAGCTGCGCCAGTTCATCGAGCAGTTCGTGCTGCTGGACCATGTCCGGCGTCTGGAACAGCGAGCGGGTAAACATCAGTTCCCAGTGCAGGGACACGCTCTTGCCCTTGAACTTGCGCACGTCGATCTGCTCGGGGTCGTCGATCAGGGCAAACTTGCCCTGCGGCGCGATGAGTTCGACGATCTGCTCGAAATGCCTGTCGGTCTGGTTCAGGCTGATCACATAGTCGACGGGCGGCAAGCCCAGGCGCGTGATTTCGGCGGCCAGGGGCAGGCTGTGGTCGATCACGTGGTGGGCGCCCAGTTCCTGCACCCAGGCGGCCGTTTCCGGACGCGAGGCCGTGCCGATGATGGTCACGCCCGTCAACTGCCGCGCCAGCTGCACCAGCACGGAACCGACGCCGCCGGCCGCGCCGATCACCAGCAGGGACTTGCCCGTCGGGCTCTTGTCGCGGCTGAGCTGCAAGCGGTCGAACAGCAATTCCCAGGCCGTGATGCTTGTGAGGGGCAGGGCGGCGGCCGGCGCAAAGTCCAGGCTGGCGGGCATGTGGCCGACGATGCGCTCGTCGACCAGCTGGAATTCGCTGTTGCTGCCGGGGCGGTTGATGGCGCCCGCGTACCAGACCCTGTCGCCCACCTGGAACAGGGTGGCGTCGGGGCCGACGGCCGTGACGATGCCGGCCGCATCCCAGCCCAGCACTTCCGGCTGGCCCTCTTTCGGCGCGCGGTTCCTGCGCACCTTGGTATCGACGGGATTGACGGAAATGGCCTGGACGGCGACGAGCAGGTCGCGGCCCGTGGCGACGGGCACGGGCAGCTCGATGTCGAGCAGGGCGTCGGCATCCGTGATGGGCAGGCTGTGGCGGTAGGCGATGGCTTTCATGCTGGTCCTTGGCAAAGAGTGAAGAGGGGATGACGTATGATGGTGGCATTTCCGCCCGAGAAACAGTGGGCGCGTACCGAAACACTTTCAAAGGAATGCTGAAAATTGCTGCGACTCGACGACTTGCAGGTGTTTGTGCGCACGGCTGACCGGGGCAGCCTGTCGGCGGCCGCGCGCGAGATCGGCATCTCGCCCGCGCTGGCCAGCGCCGCCGTCAAGCGCCTGGAAGGGGAGCTGGGCCTGCGCCTGCTGACCCGCACGACCCGTTCGCTGAGCCTGACGGTGGAAGGCACGCAATACCTGGAGCATGCGCGCGAAGCCTTGCGCCTGCTGCGCGCGGGCCATGACGCCCTGCTGGCGGGCAAGGACAGTTTCGGCGGAACCTTGAAAATTGCCATGCCCTCCGACCTGGGGCGCAATCTGATGCTAGGATGGCTGGACGAGTTCCAGGCGCGCCATCCCACGCTGCACTACCAGCTCAGCGTCAGCGACAGGGTGGCCGACATGGTGCGCCAGCAAGTCGACGTGGCCATCCGCTATGGCCAGCAGGACGATTCGTCCATGATCGCCCTGCCCATCGCGCCCGCCAACGACAGGGTGCTGGTGGCCTCGCCCGCCTACCTGCGCGCGCACGGCCCCCTGCTGGCGCTGGAAGACTTGCCGCAACATAATTGCCTGCGCTTCGCGCTGGAAGACGGCATGCACGACCGCTGGACCTTCTACCGCCTGCCCCAGCGCGAGCAGGTGACGGTGCAGGTGAGCGGCAACCGCAGCGCGGACGACGCCGACCTCGTGCGGCGCTGGGCCGTGGCCGGGCTGGGCATCGCCTACAAATCGCGGCTGGACGTGGCTGGCGACGTGGCCGCGGGCCGCCTGCAAGTGCTGTTGCCCGAGGCGGCGGGCGAGGCCACCCCCCTGCACCTCGTGTGCATGCACCGGGCACAGGTGACGCCGCTCGTGCTGCAGCTGCGCGATTTCCTGCGCGACAAGTGCGCGGAGTTGCCATAAAGTAACGTTTCATTACAACTCGTTGCAAATGGCAATCATGCGCAGGTCAACGAGGGCGTACTCTCAAGCATTCTGGTTGAAACCGCCTGAAGGATCGCCATGACCCCCAACCGACTGCTGCCGTCCACCCTCATTTCCCTGCTGTTGCTGGCTGGCTGCGCCGGCACCGCCGGCCATGGCAGCGCGCTGGCGCCGGCCGGCGATGCACGCGCCGGCGCGCCGGAAAATGCCGCGCAAGGCATCGCCATGCTCGAGCGCGTCAGCTGGGGCGTGAACGGCGGCAGCGCGCGCCAGTTGCAGGCGGAAGGCTGGCAGCGCTACCTGCAGGCGCAATTGCATCCCGGCAAAGCCAGCCTGCCGCCCGCCATCCAGGCCCAGATCGACGCCATGACCATCAGCCAGGTGCCCCTCGACCAGCTCGTCATGACCATGGAGCAGAAGCGCAAGGAGTCGGCCGCCGTGATGGATGACATGGCCAAGCAGCAGGCGCAAAAGGAGTATCAGCAGGAACTGAACCGCCTGGCGCGCGAGGCGGCCACGCGTTCCTTGCTGTTGGACGTGTATTCGCCCAACCAGTTGCAGCAGCAGCTGGACTGGTTTTGGCTCAACCATTTCAGCGTGCACCAGGGCAAGCACAACTTGCGCGCCATGGTGGGCGATTACGAGGCGAACGCCATCGCCCCACATGCCTTGGGGAAATTCCGCGACTTGCTGGGCGCCACCGTCCACCATCCGGCCATGCTGCGCTACCTGGACAACGAGGCCAATGCCGCCAACCGCATCAATGAAAACTATGCGCGCGAGCTGATGGAACTGCACACCCTGGGCGTGAATGGCGGCTACAGCCAGAAGGACGTGCAGGAACTGGCGCGCATCCTCACGGGCGTGGGCGTGAACCTGGGCGCGGATGCGCCGAAGGTGAGGCCGGCCCTGCAATCGCAATACGTGCGCCGCGGCTTGTTCGAATTCAATCCGAACCGCCACGATTACGGCGACAAGCAATTCCTCGGCCAAACGGTGAAGGGCCGGGGCCTGGCCGAGCTGGACGAAGCGCTGGACCGCCTGAGCCGTAGTCCCGCCACGGCGCATTTCATCAGCGGCAAGCTGGCCCAGTATTTCGTCGGCGACAATCCGCCCGAGGCGCTGGTGGCGCGCATGGCGGCCACCTTCCAGCACAGCGACGGCATGATCGCCGACGTGCTGCAGACCATGTTCACCAGCCCCGAGTTCAGGCAATCGCTGGGCAAGAAGTTCAAGGACCCCATGCACTACGTGGTGTCGGCCGTGCGCCTCAGCTATGACGACAAGCCCATCCTGAATGCAGGACCCATGCTGAACTGGCTCTCGCGCATGGGCCAGCCCCTGTACGGGCGCCAGACGCCGGACGGCTATCCCTTGACGGACCCGTCCTGGGCCAGCCCCGGCCAGATGACGACGCGCTTCGATATCGCCCGCACCATCGCCTCGGGCAGCGCCGGCCTGTTCAAGACGGATGGCCCGCAGCCGCAGGAAAAAGTGGCGTTTCCCCAGTTGGCCAGCGCCCTGTATTTCCAGTCGCTGGAAGCGACCTTGAGCCCCGGCACGCGCCAGGCGCTGGCGCAGGCCGCCTCGCCCCAGGAGTGGAACACTTTCCTGCTGTCCTCGCCGGAAATGATGCACCGTTAGATTGAAAGGAACTGCCATGCACCGTCGTGACCTGTTGAAAGCCCTGGCCGCCGCCCCCTTGCTGGCCCATGCGGGCAAGCTGCTGGCCGCGCCCGCCACCAATGCGAAGCTGCTGTTCGTCTTCCTGCGCGGCGGCTATGACGCGAACAATCTGCTGGTGCCCGTGGGCAGCGATTTTTACTATGCGGCGCGGCCGAATATCGCCATTGCGAAGCCGGGCGCGGAGAACGGCGCGCTGGCGCTGAACGCCGACTGGGCCCTGCATCCGGCCTTGCGCGACACCATCTATCCCATGTTCAACAGCGGCGAGGCGGCCTTCATCCCGTTTGCCGGTACGACGGACTTGACGCGCAGCCATTTCGAAACCCAGGACACGATCGAGCTGGGGCAGGAAATCAATGCGCGCCGCGACTTCCGCTCGGGCTTCCTGAACCGCCTGGCGCAGACGCTCAACGCCAACCATGCCATCGCCTTCACGGACCAGCTGCCGCTGATTTTCCAGGGCGGCATGCAAGTGCCGAACATGGCGCTGCGTTCGCTGGGCAAGTCCGGCATTGATGCGCGTCAAAGCCAGATCATCGCCGCCATGTACCACGGCACGCCCCTGCAGCAGCAGGTGGCCGCCGGCTTCGTCGTGCGCGACGACGTCACGCGGGAACTGACGGGGGAAATGCAGGCAGCCAACCGCAACGCCATCTCTACCCGCGGCTTTGAACTGGAAGCGCAGCGCATCGCCCGCCTGATGAAGGACAAATACAACATCGGCTTCGTCGACGTGGGCGGCTGGGATACGCACGTGGGGCAGGGCGGGGCGAACGGCTACCTGGCGGGGCGCTTCGACGAGCTGGGACGGGGCCTGGCCGCGTTTTCGCAGGAAATGGGCAGCGAATGGCGCCAGACCGTCGTCGTCGTCGTCAGCGAATTTGGCCGCACCTTCCGCGAAAACGGCAACCGCGGCACGGACCACGGCCACGGCAGCGTATTCTGGGTGCTGGGCGGCGGCATCAAGGGGAAACAGGTGGCGGGCGAACAACTGGCCATCACGCAGGCGAATCTGTTCCAGAACCGCGACATGCCCGTGCTCAACGAATACCGGGCCGTGCTGGGCGGCTTGCTGCGCCGCACCTTCGGTTTGAGTCCGGCGCAGCTCGAGCACGTGTTTGCCGGCGTCAAGCCGACGGATCTGGGCCTCGTGTAGCCGCTGGCGCGGGGATGCGGGCGGCGCGGATACGGCAGGCCGCCATGTCCACGCATGGCAGGGGGGATGGGTGTTATGCATCGGCATGCCGCCGTGTTACGCTACGCCTGCGCAACTGGCGCGTAGCTTGGCCCCGTCATTGTTCCCGGTGCGGGGCACGAATGGAGTGGTATGACCGATACCCAGCGCGACATGCTCAGCGCAGGCTTTTCCCTGGCGCTGATAGCCCTGACGGCTTTCGTCATGCAGCGTTTCTTCTTGCCGCTCGTGTGGGCCGGCATCCTGTGCGTGGCCACCTGGCCCCTGTACCTGCGCGTGCGCGCGGCGCTGGGGCAGCGCACCATCGTGGCGGCGGCCCTGCTGACCCTGGCCTTTGCCTGCATCTTCATCATTCCCGTGCTGTTCGGCGTGGCGCAGGCGGCGCGCGAAGTGCCCGAACTGGCCAATTTCGTCGTCCATGCGAATACGGACGGCTTGCCCGTGCCGGACTGGGTGATGCACATTCCCCTGGCGGGCGACGCCATCGGCGACTGGTGGCTGGCCACCCTGAGCCAGCCCCACGGCCTGGGCCACTTCTTTGCGGGCAGCGCCGTGGGCGGCTTTCACTCCGCGCGCGACATGCTGAAAATCCTCGGCGCGGACGTCTTCCACCGCCTCGTCGATTTCGGCCTGGCGTTTCTATGCCTGTTTTTCTTCTACAAGGATGGCGAGGCGCTGACGCGCCAGATCACGGCCATCGGCAGCCATTTTTTGCGGCCCGAGCGGTGGGGCCGCTATGCGCAAAAGATTCCCACGGCCATACGCGCCACCGTCAACGGCCTGGTGCTGGTGGGCCTGGCAGAAGGCGTGCTGATCGGTATTGCCTATGCGATTGCCGGCTTGCCGTCGCCCGCCCTGTGGGCGTTTGCCACGGGCATCCTGGCCATCATTCCATTCGGCGCGCCGCTGGCCTACCTGTGCGCGGCCGCCTTGCTGCTGTTCCAGGGCAGCGTGGGCGCCGCCATCGGCGTGGCCGCGTGGGGCACCGTGGTGCTGTTCGTGGCCGACCATTTCGTGCGTCCCGGCATGATCGGCAATGCCACCCGCCTGCCTTTCCTGGCCGTGCTGTTCGGCATCCTGGGCGGCGTGGAAACCCTGGGCCTCGTGGGCCTGTTCATCGGTCCCGTCGTGATGGTGCTGTTCGTGACCTTGTGGTACGAGGCGAATGTGTTTGAGGCGGTGCCTCCAGTGCAAACACCTGCCAGCCCGGCCGCACCGGAACGCACGCAGTAATGAGGGGTCGGCCAGCGTTGCCGCCGGCCGGTACTGGCGCGTTCCCGGCGTGGCCGGGCGAGGCTTTCAAGCAAGATCGCCGAAAGCCCCGGAATACACCGGAAAAATCGGAGCGGACGGCAATGAGCCGTGGCCAGGAAGCGCAGCTGTACTTTGGTACAGCGAGCATCGCAGGCCGCACATCGCGCCGCGCGGCAGATTTTTAAGGCGTATTTAATGCGCTTTAGATAAGATCAACAACCAACGGCGCATCAGCAGCACTTCAACATAGCCCGGCTCGATGCCCGTACCGCACTCGATCAAGGGATTGACGGTGTAGTAGCGCTTGCGGAAGTCGCGGCAGACGAGGATTTCGCGCTTGCCCATGCGGACGAGGAAAGAGCTTGGGGCGTATTCCAGGCCGAACCGTGAGCCAAAACCGCTATTCAATGTTGCCATGACAATTCCTTTGAGGGAGATGTGTTGAACGAGTCATCAGAATAGCATAACTACTGTATGAATACACAGCTACTGTATGAATAAACAGTATTTTTTTAATGGTGTGGTTTTTTTGATCAGCACCGGGAACAGGGAAGAGGGATCAGTTTGCAACAGAAGAATGACATGGGCATGACCACGGGCTGGACCACGAAACTGCGCCGCTTCGTCGAGGCGCGCCTGTCGCCCGAGGGTGAGCTGGGCCTGCACATGACGGTGGGCGTGGCCGTGATGCTCGTCGCCATCGTCGTGTTCCACGAGATCGCCGAAGCCGTCATGGGCATGGCCCGGATCACCGTGATCGACCTGCAGGTGGCGCAGTGGTTCAACCAGCATGCCGTGCCGTGGGTCACCGGCTGCCTGCTGGTGGTCACGCACCTGCATGGGGTGATCGGCGCCATCACCCTGGCGGTCTTGCTGGGCTGGTACTGGTACCGCCGGGGCGCCACTTACTGGCTGCTGACCCTGGTGATAACCATGCCGGGCGTCATGTTTTTGAACCTGCTGCTAAAGTACATCTTTGTGCGCGCGCGGCCCAGCTTTGACACGCCCATCCTGCAGACGGCCCTGGGCACGTACAGCTTTCCCAGTGGCCATACGGCCACCTCGACGGCCCTGTACGGCTTGCTGGCCGCCTACCTGATTTGCCAGACGGCGCCGGGCGCGTGGGGCAGGCGCATCGCCATCGCGCTGGGCGCTTTCCTGATGGCGGCGCTGGTGGGCTTCAGCCGCATCTACCTGGGCGCGCACTACCTGAGCGACGTGCTGGCGGCCATGGCGGAAAGCTATGGCTGGCTGGCCATCTGCATCGCCGGCGTGTCGACTCTGCGCCGCCGCCGGCACATCCGGCAAACCACATAAGGGGAAACATCCTGAGCAAAATCGCCGTCATCATCAACGCGGGCGCCGGCTGCGGCTATGCGCCCGACTGGGCGCAGCAGCTCGAAGCACAATTCCTGGCCGTGGGACTCGACGCGGCCATCACCCTGGCGCAAGGGGGCGCCGAGATGATCGCCACGGCCGAGCAGGCCCTGCGCGATGGCGCACCCATCGTCGTGGCCGGCGGCGGCGATGGCACCATCAATGCTGTCGCTTCCGTCGTCGTCGGCAGCGGCACGCCGTTTGGCGTCTTGCCGCTGGGTACCTTGAACCATTTTGCCAAGGATCTGAACATTCCCCTCACGCTGGAGGCGGCCATTGCCAACGTGGCGCGGGGCGTGCGCGTGAAGGTCGACGTGGGCGAGGTCAATGGCCGCATCTTCCTGAACAATTCCAGCCTGGGCCTGTATCCCGACATCGTGCGCGACCGCGAAAAGCAGCAGCGCCGGCTGGGGCGGGGCAAGTGGCTGGCCTTCGGCTGGGCCCTGCTGGCCGCCCTGCGCCGCTATCCCTTCCTCAGCGTGCAATTAAAGCTCAACGACGCCGTGCATGCGCGGCGCACGCCCTTCGTCTTCATCGGCAATAATGAATACCTGATGGAAGGCTTGAATATCGGCGAACGCGAGCGGCTCGATGGCGGACAGCTGAGCCTGTACGTGGCGCAGCGTCCGGGCCGCCTGGGCCTCGTGCGCCTGGCCCTGCATGCGCTGTTCGGCAAGCTGTCGCAGGCCAGGGATTTCGACGTGCTGACGGCCACCGACCTGGAGATCGCCACGCACCACCGCCGCCTGCGCGTGGCCACCGACGGTGAAGTGACCATCATGAATACGCCTTTGCACTACCGCATCCGTCCCGCCGCGCTGGACGTGCTCGTGCCCGCGCCCGCCGCGGCGCCAGGCGGGGAGTAGGCCATGCGTACCCTCGTGCATTTGTCCGACCTGCATTTTGGCAGGGTCGATGCGGCCCTGCTGGCGCCCCTGCGCGCGCTCGTCGAGCGCCTCGAGCCGGACGTGGTGGTCGTCTCGGGCGACCTCACGCAGCGGGCCCGCAGCGCCGAATTCCGGCAGGCGCGGGCTTTTCTCGACAGTTTGCCGGGGCCGCAGATCGTCGTGCCGGGCAACCATGACGTGCCCCTGTACAACGTTTTTTCCCGCTTTTTGACGCCGCTGGTGAAGTACCGGCGCCACGTGACGGACGATTTGTCGCCCGAATACGTGGACGAGGAAATCGCCGTCCTGGGCATCAATACGGCCCGCTCGCTGACGTTCAAGGATGGCCGCATCAGCCATGAGCAGATCGATTTCCTGCGCGAACGCCTGGGCCGCTTGCCGCCCGGTTTGACGCGCATCATCGTCACGCATCATCCGTTTGACTTGCCCGAGCACTTCGACGAGGATGACCTGGTGGACCGCGCGCCGCTGGCGCTGCAGATGTTTTCCGAATGCGGCGTGGATTTATTGCTGGCAGGCCATTTTCACGCCAGCCATGCGGGCGATACCTCGGCGCGCTACAAGATCGACGGCTATGCCGCCCTGATGGTGCAGGCGGGCACGGCCACGTCCACGCGGGGCAGGGGCGAGTCGAATTCGTTCAATGTGCTGAAGGTGGAAGCGAGCTGCATCAGAGTCGAGCGCTACAGCTGGAATGAAGACAGTGCCGACTTTGAAAAGGCCAGCACGGAAGCGTTCGAGCGCCAGGGCGGCGTGTGGGCCAGCTTGCGGCCGCTGTGAGGCTTGCGCAGGTCGGAGATTAGCGGGGCGAAGCCGCGCGTAATCCGACAATATTGTTGGCGGTGGCGGTTTGCGTGGTGGTGTCGGCTTACGCTGCGCTAAGCCGACCTACGCCGACCTACGCCGACCTGCACCAGCGTGCGCCGGCCAGGGCCGGCCTTCCACTTTTCTGGCAACTTTGTGTTTTTAGTCATGATAATCTGCTAAGCTTGGCGGCTTTTATTGATGCAGCGACACGATGGCAGGCTTGCCCGTGGAGCGCACTTTTCCCCAAGGATACAATGTCAGCCAGATTGTTTGCCCACGCCGCTTGCCTGTGCAGTCTCTTGATCTCACCTCCCTTGCTGGCCGCCACCGCGGCAGACTTGCCGCCGCCCCCGGGCTGCGATGTGATTGCCGCCGGCGCGCCTGCCCGGGCGGCCACCACCGTGCAGACGGCCGTGTTCCCACCGCCCCAGCTCGACATGCGCACGCCGCTGGAACCGACCGTATTGGCCGGCACGGGACGCAATTATCTGCTCTACGAATTACATCTGCATAACTTTTCCGACGAGGCCATGACCTTGCGCGGCCTGGAAGTCCTCGCGGGCAGCGAACCGCAAGCCTTGCTGGCGCTGACAGCCGCGCAGCTCCGGCAGCGCGTGCGCGTGGCCGGCGCCGGCAGCGAGGAGGGAGCGGCGCAGCTGGCGGGCGGGCAGGGCGCCGTGGTCTATCTGTGTCTGGCGTTTGACGCCAGCGCCGCCGTGCCGGCCACCTTGCGCCATCGCTTGTTACTCGACGGGGCGCTGGCCGACGGTCCTCCCATCGGCACGCGCCATACGCCGCTGGCCGTGCTGGGACGTCCGCTGCAAGGCACGGGCTGGACGGCCGACAACGGCCCCAGCATCGATTCACATCACCGCATGGGCGTGTTCGTGGCCGGCGGCATGGCACAGCTCGCCCGGCGCTATGCGCTCGACTGGAAGAAATATCGCGATGGCAGCATGTTCGCAGGCGATGCGCGCGATGTGCGCAGCTATTTTGCGTATGGCGAAAACGTGCTGGCGGTGGCCGACGGGGAGATCGTCGGGGCGCGCGATGGCATGCCGGACAATATTCCCCGCACCGCGGCGGGCTTCACGCCAGCCGTGGCCATCACGATGGAAAATGTCGCCGGTAATTTCGTCACGCTGGCCCTGGGCAACGGGCAATTCGCGCAATATGTGCACCTGCAGCCCGGTAGCGTGCAGGTGAAGACAGGCGAGCGCGTGCGGCGCGGCCAGTTGCTGGGCAGGGTGGGCAATTCCGGCGATGCGCGGGTGCCGCATTTGCATTTCCAGGTAGCCAGCAATCCCGATATCCTGGCCAGCGAGGGCTTGCCTTTCCTGTTCGAACAGTACCGCCTGAAAGTGGCCGGGAACGCCTGGGAGGCGCGTGCGCGGGAATACCCGATCGGCGACGGCGTCATCGATTTCGGCCGGCCCTAGCCGCCGTTCAAGCGGGCGCGGCCGTTACAGCCAGTAGTGCATGAAGCGCGCCGCCCATTCCTTCATGCGGTCGGAAATCGGCCGCGTTTCCCATTTCGCCCTGGTGATTTCTTCCGAGTCGCGCAAGTCTTCCTGGAAGGCGTTTTCCATTTCGCGGCCGAAGCTGTCGCCCAGCACGATCACGTTCAGCTCGCTGTTGTGCAAAAAGCTGCGCATGTCGATATTCGTCGAGCCAACCGTCGACCAGGCACCGTCGATGACGGCCGTCTTGGCGTGCAGCACGGCCAGTTTCAGATGGAAGATGCGGATGCCGCCGGCCAGCAATTGATCATACAGCGCGTGTCCCGCGTGGAACACGAGGCCGCTGTCGGACACGCCGGGCAGCACCACGGTGACGTCCACGCCCCGTTTCGCCGCCGCCACCAGCGCGTCCACTGTCTGCTGGTCGGGCACGAAGTAGGCGGACGTGATGTGGATGGATTTCTTGGCTTCCTGGATGGCCAGGATGTAGGCCTTGTAGATCTCGAAGCCGCCGTCCGGCTCGCTGGCCACGACGCGCACCAGCTTGTCGCCCACTTCCGACAGGACGGGGAAGTAATTGGCATCCGGCAAGTCGGCCTGGTCCTGCTGGGCCCAGGTGCGGATAAACAGCCACTGGAAGGCGGCCACGGCCGGGCCTTCCACCTTCACGTGCGTGTCGCGCCAGCCTACGTCGCCCTTGTCGGCGGCCTTGTTCTTGGAGCGGAACAGCGAGCTCTTGGCATAGGTGTCGCTGATGTTGACGCCGCCCGTAAACGCCGTCTTGCCGTCGACGATGAGCACCTTGCGGTGGTCGCGGTTGTTGATCTTCCAGTCGTCGCCCTTGAGCTTGGCGGGATTGACGGGGTTGAAGGCCACCAGGTGCACGCCGGCCGCGCGCATGCGCTCGAAAAACGCCTGCGGCACGCCGATGGTGCCCACGCTGTCATAGATGACGTTGACCGTCACGCCGGCCTGCTGCTTTTCGATCAGCATGTCGGCGAACTTCAGGCCCAGCGGGTCCTGGTCGAAGATATACGTTTCCAGGTTGATGCTGGTCTTGGCGTCGCTGATGGCCTCGAACATGGCGGCCATGGTTTGCGGACCGTCAAACAGCAGGGTGACCTTGTTGCCCTTGATCAAAGGCACGCCCGTGGCTGCCTCTTCCAGCGCGGCCTGGGTCTTCAAGTCCATGCCGGACTTGGCCCAGCGCTTGTTGAGCAGGGCGGCGCGGCTGTTGACGTTCAGCACGGCGCCCTTGCCCGTGATCACCTTGGGCTTGGCCACGGGTTCCAGGGTGGTATTGAGGTTCTTGACATTGGGCAGCGCGGCGCATGCAACCAGGGTCCAGCACAGCAGGAGGGCGGTGAGGCAGGGTCGCATGCGACTAGCGGTCATTTGGGAGCCTTGGTGGTAGGTGACAGGTTTGCCGACTCGTCGGCCAGTGCCAGGGGCGGCGGATTTTTCGAGCCGAAGAAGAAGACGATGGGCGACTTCAGGAAGCGCTTGCCCAAAATCTTCAACAATTGCATGCCGTGCTTGAAATGTACCTGGCGCGAACGCAGGGCCACCCACAGGGCGAGGCCGAAGCTGACCAGCAAATTGGCCGTGCCGATGGCGAAGATGCCCGACAGCGACTTGACGGCCAGTTGCCAGCTCATGTTGTGGTCCAGTCCCACCAGGGCCGTGGCGAAGTTGGCGGCCGAGAAGGTGATGTGGCGGATATCGATGGGCAGGCCGATGAGGAAACCGAGGGTGCCGATGGTGCCGAGCAGGATACCGAAATAGAAATTCCCCATCAGGCCGCCCAGGTTGTTTTCCAGGTACAAGCCCAGGCGCTGCAGCCGCTCCTGGCCAATCACGCGGCCCAGGCCGCGCAATTGCGCGATGCGCTGCGCCCAGCGCGTGTACAGCGCCTGGTTGTCGTAGTAACCGGAAATCAGGCCGGCCACGAACAGGCACACGCCGGCGATCATGGCATAGAAGATGGCGGGGCTGCCGATGGGATCGATATCGTGCAGCAAGTGCATGGCCTTTTCCGGCGTCACCAGGTTGTGCCCGGTAATCGCCTTGTAGCCGAGGGCGATCAGCCAGGCCGTGGGGATGGCCGTGGCCAGGTTGCCCAGCACGGCCATGTTCTGCGTGCGGAAGACCTTGTTGATCAGTTCGGCCATGCTGTCGAGGTCGATATTCCGCCCATCCTTGCTGTGCAGGCCGGCGGCGATGCGCGAGGCCGTCATGGCCGGCTGCTTGGTGGCCACCGTGAAGTGCAGCAAATGGATGAACATGAAGCCGATCGAGTAATTCATGCTGAACATGAAGGCTTCGACCAGCGGCGCCGAGCGCAGGTAGGACATCAGTATCTTGAACAGGGCCATGAAACCGATGATCACGCCGGCGCCCGCCGACGAGAGGAACATGGCGCCCATCTCGCGGCGGTTTTCCGCGATGTAGTGCTCGCCCGTGCGGCTGGCGTTTTCCGTCACATTGCGCGCCAGCAAGTTGATATTGTCGGAAAACAGGTCGCTGACCTTGTACTTGTTGTTGTGCGCCTGGATCAGTTCCAGCGCCAGCGCGACGGAACCGGCGCGGCGGCGGCTGACGGGCTGGGCATCGTGCCAGTCCTGCGTGGCATCGACCGTGATGGCGGCGATGTCCACGTTGGCCGATGCAGGCAGCTCGCCGCTCGTGTCGACGAGAAACAGCAGCTTGCGCAGGCGGTCGATGCTCTGCGCCAATGCCACCAGCAAATAGGTGAGGGGAATGCTGGTGCCCTGGTACAGGGCCTTCTTGCGGATCTTGGCGATGACGGCGTCGCACTGGTCCAGCATCACCAGCAGGTGGCGCGCATCCTCGATGTGCTCGATATTTCCGTGCAGCAGGTTCGTATAGGCGTCCAGGTAGGCGTTCACTTCCGTGTTCTGCACCATGAAGGGCGACTGGAAGACTTCAATTTCGCTGTGGAAACGCGTCAGTTCCGGTTCCAGGCCCATGGCGCAGACGCGGTAGGACAAGGTGCGGATGGCGTCAAGCATGCCTGGCAGCATGATATTGCCGTCGCCGACGGCCAGCTCGATGTCGTCGCTGGTGAGCACGTCGAACAGTTCCAGCCAGTCCGCGGCGGGGACGTTGCTGATCCACAAATAATCGGTATTCAGGTACAGCACCTGGTCGAGTGCGTCGTTCAGGTATTCGTCGCCCAGGGCGGGCGGCAGCATGCGGTAGGCGATGCGGCGTTTCAATTCGGTGAAGAAACCGCTGTTCGACAGCACGCCGATGTCCGTATACAGGCTGGCGTGGCGGCGCGCGGCCAGCACGCGCAGCACGTATTCGTGCAGGGCGCGGGCCTGGGCAGGGTTACCTTTGAGAAGCTGGCGCAGGGTGCGCACGTTGGCAATCGCGGTAGCGCTGTCGTGGGGGCGCTTGGGACGCAGTGAGTTAAACAAGTCCACCAGCAAGTCGATATTGCTGGAGTTGGGATCAATGCGTTCGAGGATAGCTAGCATGCAGAAAAAACGGGCGAGCCGCTGTCGGTAAAACCAGTAGTGTACCGCCTGCGTCAAATCCCGCAACGTTCGCCACCGAACATTGCTTCACGGCAGGGCCTGCATTTAACGTCATTTTGCCGCAAATTGCACGAATCATGCTCACTCTTGCGTGTTGTCAGTGTGCGACTCTTCAAGCGAGCTAAGCTGGAGTATCTGTTGTACACCGCACAGATTGCTTGCCAAAAAGCGAGGATAAGGTAACACTTGGGTGTGACACACAGCGCATGTCCTGATCAATACCCGGCAGTTTCTTTTCACGTTACCGAGATATTTATCATGAAGACCTCGTATTTTGCGCTTGCTGTGATAGGGATGGGACCGCTCGCGCTATGCGCCCCGGCCCATGGCGCGGATGGCGCCGGCGGTGCGGCGAACGGCAATGTGGCCGTGTACGGCGTGCTCGACGCGGGTATCGTGGCCGAGCGGGGCTGCGCCGGCAATTGCGCCGGCACCAAGGTGTCGGGCGGCGTCGCTTCCGGCTCGCGCCTGGGCGTGCAGGGCCGCGAAGCGCTGGGCAACGACGTGTCTGCCGTGTTCACGCTGGAGGCGGGCATCCAGAACGACACGGGCCAGTCCGAGGAAGGCCGGCTGTTCGGCCGCCAGGCGTATGTGGGCCTCGACAGCCGCCTCGGCGCGCTGACCCTGGGGCGCCAGTACAACCCGCAATACCTGGCCCTGACCGACGTGGCCGACCCGTTCAAGGGCGGCATGGCCGGCAGCGCCAGCAACCTGGCCGGCTACAGCGTGAAACGCTACGACAACACCATCAAATATGCAACGCCCGCCCTGCGCGGCGTGACGGCCAGCGCCATCTACAGCTTTGGCGAGTCGCCGTACAGCAGCGCCAACAACCGCGCATATGGCGCCACCCTCGGCTATTCGGCCGGCGCCGTGAACGTCAGCATCTCGCACCAGCGCAAGAACAGCCTGATCCTGGCCAGCGGCACCGTGCCCGCCATCGACATGTCGGCCCGCAATACCCTCATCGCCGCGAATGTCGACCTGAAGGTGGCCACGGCCTTTGCCGCCGTCGGCATCAACAAGGGCTATGGCAGCTCGCCGTGGGACCCCAGCAACGACTACAGCTCGCTGGCCCTGTCGATGTCCTCCTCGGACAGCCGCGACACCTTGCTGGGCGTGGCCGTGCCCGTGGGCGGCGTCAAGCTGCTGGCGTCCTGGGTGCGCAAGGATGACCGCGACCTGGCCAACCGCGACGCCAGCCAGGTGGCCGTCGGCCTCACGTATGCGCTGTCAAGACGCAGCGATTTCTATGCCTCCTACGCGAAGATCCACAACAAGAACGGCGCCCGCTACACGGTGGGCAATGCCAGCGACGCGGGACGCGGTGACGCGGCATTCAACCTGGGCTTCCGTCACGGCTTCTGAACGGCGGCGGAGGGCGCGGGGCACGTTGCTCCCAGCCACTTGCCGCTGCTCGTCACGTTCACCTGTTCCGGCGCGCCGCGCGCGCTGGTCGTCACGGCCAGCTGCATGCTGAAGGCCTGGTCGCCGGAAAACAGCACCTTGCCTTCGCCGCTCGATTTCGGCTTCGCGCAGGTGAACGAGACATACATGCCGCCCGCGACGGAAGTGTTGTTCGACTTGCAGTCGCCAGGCTGGCCCGTGGGAATCTGCTTGCGCGCGGCCATGTCCGGCGTCACGCAGGCCGTCACGCGCACGGCGCCGTCGGCGCCCACGGTGGGCATGGCCATGCCGCGGCTGGCCGCCATGGCTTCCAGCTGCTTGCGCTGATCGGGGGGAAGGTTGCCCAGCTGCTGCAGCACCATGGACATGGCGTTGTCGGTGGCGGCGTCGGGCGAGGCCATCTTGCTGTCGACTTGCCACAGGCCCGGCTTGATGGCCGGCGGCTGGGCGTGGGCTTGCGCGCCGAGGGCGGCGCAGGCGAGCAAACTCAAACGTAGCAAGGATAGTTTCATGCGCAAGTCTCCTGATAGGGCAGACTCCAGCATACGGCATGGCAAGCGGGGCACGCTTGCCATTGTGTTACAAACTGTGATCGGGCTCGATGCGGCGCACGTCCACGCTGGCGATGCGGCGCTCGTCGGCCTCGAGGATTTCATAGCGCAGATCGTCGAGTTCCAGCACTTCGCCCACGGCCGGCATGTTTTCGAAATGCGCCAGCAAGAAGCCGGCCAGCGAGTTGTACTCGCCGTCTTCGCTGACCAGGGTTTCCGTCTCGAATACTTGCTCCAGGTAATGCAGGTCCGTCGCGCCATCGATGCGCCAGTGGCCGGGACCGAGCACTTCGACGTCCGGCTGCTCGTCCTCGTCGGGGAATTCGCCGGCGATGGCTTCGAGGATGTCGATGGGCGTGAGCACGCCCTGCACGGTGCCGAACTCGTCGACCACCAGCACCAGCTGGCCGCGCGAGCGCTTCAGGGTTTCCATGGCTTTCAGCACGCCGGCCGCTTCCGGCACGACGACGGCTTCGCGCATGCTGGCCGGGTCGATCTTGCCGTGCGAGACCAGATCCTCGATCAGGTCCTTGCTGCGCGCGATGCCCACGACGTTGTCGAGGTCGTCATTGCAGACAGGAATCATGCTGTGCGGCGTTTCGCGCAGCAGTTGCAGCATCTTGTCGCTGCTGTCGTTCAGGTTCACCCACGAGACGTCGCCGCGCGGCGTCATCACGGAGCGGATCGAGCGTTCGGCCAGGGTCAGCACGCCGCTGACCATATTGCGCTCTTCCACGCCAAAGGCGGACACGTCCGGCAGTTCCTTCACCTCGTGCTCCTCGGCCGCCTCGCGGCCCTTGCGTCCGCCCAGCAGGCTCAGCACGGCCTGCGCCGTGCGGTCGCGCAGCGGGGCGTTCGACTGCAGCTTGAGGAAGTTGCGGCGCGCCAGCTGGTTGAAGAACTCGATGACGATGGAGAAACCGATGGCCGCGTACAGATAGCCTTTCGGGATGTGGAAGCCCAGGCCTTCGGCCACCAGCGACAGGCCGATCATCAGCAAAAAGCTCAGGCACAGCACGACGACGGTGGGGTGGGCGTTGACGAAGCGCGTCAGCACCTTCGAGGCCAGCATCATGACGACGATGGAAATGACGACGGCGGCCATCATCACGTACAGGTTGTCCACCATGCCGACGGCCGTGATGACGGCGTCGAGCGAAAAGACGGCGTCGAGCACGACGATCTGCGCCACCACCAGGCCGAAGCCGGCGTAGACTTTCGGCCCCGTCTGGGCGTGCGTGACGCCTTCGAGGCGCTCGTGCAGCTCGGTGGTGGCCTTGAACAGCAGGAACAGGCCGCCGACGAGCAGGATCAGGTCCCGCCCCGAGAACGAAAAGGTCCAGATGGAAAACAAGGGCGTGGTGAGGGTGACCAGCCAGGAAATCAGCGACAGCAGGCCCAGGCGCATGACGAGGGCCAGGGTCAGGCCCAGCACGCGCGCCTTGTCGCGCTGGTGCGGCGGCAGCTTTTCGGCCAGGATGGCGATGAAGATCAGGTTGTCGATACCCAGTACGATTTCCAGTACGACCAGCGTCAGCAGGCCGACCCAGATTGTCGGGTCAAATAACCATTCCATGTGTGTAACCTTGTAAAGTCAATCAATGTAAAGCGTGCCTGGCGGCCATATGCCCCGGGCGTGTGCGTGCAGCGTGTTGCGGATCAGCGGCGGACGCGCGGCGGGCGGGTGGCCGGCCGCACGTCCGCTTCGGCAAGTGCGCCCGGTCCCGCTTGCCAAATGATGGCGTAAAACGGTACATCCTGGCGCGAGCCGGGGTAGAGCGTGATGGGATCGTTGTCGCATTCTTCGGTGGCGCAGCCGTCGCCGGGCAAGCCCGCATGGGCGCTGGCGTCGGGGCAATCCATGCCGAAGGCGGGCGTGGCGGTGACGCCGGCCGCAATTGCATGCTGGAATGGGGAAGGGCTGGCGTAGGCCATGCTGGCAAACGCCTGGGGTAACGCGATGAAAACAAAAAGGCAGAGCAGGACGAGAGCTCGTCTCATATACAGGCAGATAGTTCTGGAACGGTCGAGTATAACACGCCCGCATAACAGCTTGATGACAGGGGCTTGCGTAGTTGATAAGCATGCCGTAAATTGTGAGAGTAATAATTTCACCCGGCGGCGAAGACGCAGCGCGGGCCGGGTGAACATTCTTGCGCCCGTATCACATTGCGCTTGCGCTCCCTGTCTGCGCTCGCGCGTGTTTATTTCCAACGTCGTGTTACCAGGACTTTGCTTTGAAACCAATTACCGCTCTCCTGCTGGCCGCCGGCATCCTGTCGCCGTCGCTGGCCTTCGCCGCTACCCCGGTGCAAGCCGCCCCGACCCAGAAAACCGGCAAGGCCGCCGCCGGCCGCGCCGCCGCCGTCAAGGTCACTTCCGTCGAAGGCATCACCGAATACCGCCTGGCCAACGGCTTGCGCGTGCTGCTGTTTCCCGACGCCAGCAAGCCTACGCTCACCACCAACATCGTCTATCTGGTCGGTTCGCGCCATGAAAATTACGGCGAAACGGGCATGGCCCACTTGCTGGAGCACTTGCTGTTCAAGCCCAGCGCCAACTTCGGCATCAAGAAAGGGACCAAGACCCCCGTCGAGATCCTGAACTCGACGGGCGCGCAGTTCAACGGCACCACCTGGTACGACCGCACCAATTACTACGCCACCTTCCCCGCCAACGACGACAACCTGCGCCAGATGCTGGCCATGGAAGCGGACCGCATGGTCAACGCGGCCATCGACCAGAACGACCTGTGGAACCCGGTCACGAAAAAAGGCGAAATGACGGTGGTGCGCAACGAGTTCGAGATGGGCGAGAGCGACCCGATCGGCGTGACGAGCGAACGCATCCAGGCCATCGCCTACGACTGGCACAACTATGGCAAGTCGACCATCGGCGCCCGCTCCGATATCGAACAGGTCAACATTCCCCGCCTGCGCGCGTTCTATCATAAATATTATCAGCCGGATAACGCCGTGCTGATGGTGGCGGGCCGCTTCGACGAAGCGAAGGTCCTGGCGCAGATCAATGACTTGTTCGGCAAGATCCCGAAACCGACGCGCGTGATCGAACCGACCTACACGGCCGAACCCGTGCAGGATGGCGAGCGCGCCGTGACGGTGCGCCGCAGCGGCGGCACGCAGTTCGTCGGCGCCGGCTACCACGTGGCGCCGTCCGGCAACCCGGAAGCGGTGGCCATCGAAGTGCTGGGCCACGTGCTGACGGATGCCCCGGCCGGCCGCCTGCACAAGGCGCTGGTGGAAACCAAGCTGGCCAGCAAGATCGAATACAACGCGGTGAGCAACCTGGAGCCGGGCTACAACCTGTTCGGCGCGATCGTGCCCGCCGATGGCAACCTGGACGCAGCGCAAGCGGCCATGCTGAAGGTGCTGGAAGAGCTGAAATCGCAGCCGATCACGGATGCGGAAGTGGCGCGCGTGAAACAGCAGCTGAACAAGCAGGTCGAACTGATCACCTCGAACACGGCGCGCATGACGATTGCCCTGACGGAGTCCTTGGCAGCCGGCGACTGGCGCCTGTTCTTCCTGCAGCGCGACCAGCTCGACAAGCTGACGACGGCGCAGGTGCAGGCGGCGGCCGAGAAATACCTGAAGAGCTCGAACCGCACCCTGGGCCGCTTCATCCCCACCGATGCGCCGGACCGCACCGTCGTGCCGGCCTACGCGGACGTGGCGCCGCAGCTGGCCGGTTACACGGGCCGCGCCGTCGTGGCACAGGGCGAAGCATTCGACCCCAGCCCCGACAATATCGAAGCGCGCACCACGCGCTTTACCTTGCCGAACGGCTTGAAAGGCGCCTTGCTGCCGAAGAAAACCAAGGGCGGCACCGTCAGCGTGGCGCTCAAGCTGCAGCTGGGCACGGAAGACAGCTTGCGCGGCAAGGCGCAGGTGGGCAGCTACACGGCCAACCTGCTGTCGCGCGGCACGGCGACCCTGTCGCGCCAGGAAGTGAAGGACAAGTTCGACCAGCTGGGCACGCAAGTGGCGATTTCGGGCGGCGCCGAGGGCGTGACGGCATTGTTGATGGGCAAACGCGAGAACTTGCCGGCGGCCATGGACCTGCTGGCGCAAGTGCTGCAAAAACCGGCCCTGAACGAAACGGAATTCCTGGAATTGCAGCGCGAACGCGTGGGCCGCGCCGAGCAGGAATTGCCTGAACCGCAGCCGCTGGCCGTAAACGCCTTCCGCCGCCTGCTCGACGCCACGCCGGAAGGCCATGTGCGCCATGTGGCCACCCTGCCAGCCGAGCTGGCGCAATGGAAAGCCATCAAAGTTGCCGATGTGAAAGCCTTCCATGGCGCCTACTATGGCGCGTCGAACGCTACCTTTGCCGCCGTGGGCGACTTCGACCCGGCCGCGCTGAAGGCGCAAGTGGCCAGCCTGTACGGCAACTGGAAGGCGCAGCAGCCCTACGTGCGCATTCCCGACGCCGTCAAGGCCGTCAGCGGTGAAAAAGTGACGCTGGAAACGCCGGACAAGGCCAACAGCGTGCTGTTCGCCATCCAGCCGATTCCCCTCAAGGATGATGCCGCCAGCTATCCGGCCTTGCTGATGGCCAACCACATGCTCGGTGGCGGCGCCTTGCGCAGCCGCCTGGCCGACCGCATCCGCCAGAAGGAAGGCCTGTCCTATGGCGTCGGCTCGCAAGTGTCCGTGCCGTCGCGCGAGCCGGCCGGCTACTGGATGGCCTACGCCATCAGCGCGCCGCAGAACACGGTCAAGGTGGAAGCGGCCCTGCGCGAGGAAATCGCCAAGGTGCTGGCCGACGGCTTCACGCAAGAGGAACTGGCCGAAGCGAAGAAGGGCTGGCTGCAGTCGCAGGAAGTGGGCCGCACGCAGGATGCGGGCCTGGCGCGCGAACTGGCCGGCTACCTGGCGCAGGACCGCACCATGGCCTACGACAAGGACCTGGAAGCGAAAGTCGCCGCCCTGACCCTGGCGCAAGTGAACCAGGGCCTGCGCGACTACCTGAAGCCGGAAGCTGTCTCCGTCGTGACGGCCGGCGACTTTGCCAAGGTGGCGAAGGAAGGCGACAGCGGCGCCAAGGCCACGACGTCGAAGTAAGCTGCTTTAAATAAAGAAGCCCGCTGGCAAGTTACCTTGCCAGCGGGCTTTTTTATGCCTATCTCCCGGCCTTAGCGGGGAGCGAGCTCTGCTACGTAGATCTCGACGCGGCGATTGCGCGCGCGGCCGGCCGCATCCGCATTCGAGGCGATCGGTTCGCGCGCGCCGCGGCCTTCCGTGACGATGCGCGTCGGCGAGACGCCGCGCATGGCCAGGTAGTCGCGCGTGTGGGCGGCGCGTTCCACCGACAGCGGTTCGTTGATGGCATCGCTGCCCGTGCTGTCCGTATGGCCGATGATGCTGACCGTGGTGTTCGGGTTTTCATTCAGGGTGGCGGCAAAGCGGTCGAGGATGGGGCGGAAGTTGCCCTTGATGTCGGCGCGGTTGGTGTCGAAGGAAATATCGCTGGGGATTTCCATCTTCAGGCGGTTATCGGCCGTCTGGCTCACTTGCACGCCCGTGCCTTGCGTGGCCTGTTCCATCGCGCGCTTCTGGTTTTCCATGCGGTTCGACCAGATATTGCCGACGACAGCGCCTGCTGCCGCGCCCAGCAGGGCGCCGCCGGCCGTGCGGCCGCTGCTGCCGCCGCCCGTGGTGCCGCCGATCAGCGCACCGAGGCCCGCGCCGACGCCGGCGCCCGTGGCCGTGCCGCGTTGCGTCGGGGACATGTCCGCACAGCCGGTGGCGGCCATCGCGAGGACCAGCATGCCGATCAGGGATTTGGCGCCAGGGCCGGTTTGGAATACTTTCATGGATTTTCTCCTTGTTTTGTTATCGGGACATACCCAGGACTACGCGTATCAACTACCCGTACGCGTGAACTACCCGCACACGTTACTGCAAAATGGACCGGCTTGCCAGCACGCGCACGGCAGGCGCGCGGCGCACGCAAAAAGAGCGACGCCCGTCTGCACGCGCGCCGCCCCTGTGAGCCTGCGCCGCTGGCCAGGGCTATAAGCCGCGCCCGCTGATCAGGCGCAACAGGATCATGATGACCGCCACCACCAGCAGGATGTGAATGAAGCCGCCGATGGTATAGGAAGTGACCAGGCCCAGCAGCCAGAGAATGATGAGTACTACTGCGATTGTATAGAGCATGATGTGTCCTCCGAGAGTGTGTGTGGATGAGGGCTGCCTGGCTTGCAAGCTGCTAGCGTCTGGCGCCCACATCGGTTTTTGTCATTGCGCGGCGACCGGGTCGCTGAACGCTGATGCCATGACTTATTGTCTACTTTGTTTCTGAATTTATCTGTACGCTGCCGTACACAACCCTTATTTAGCCTTATGTAGCCCGCTTATTTGCCCAGGCCCCGCGCGGGCAGGCGGCGCTGCGGGCGCGCTTGTTCCTGTCCGCCATCCATGCCCGGTATCCAGGCCAGCATGCCGGCCATGCCGACGGCGCCCGCCATGCAGCTGAGCATGCCGCCCGTCAGCAGCAGCATGACGCCGAACACGGGGGCGCTGGCCTGCGCCGGCGCCAGGTCCAGCGCGCAAAAGCCCAGCGCCGTGGCCAGCATGCCGCCGCCGATAAAGCCCAGCCAGATCCTCTTGCTGCCTGCCTTGTCGCTTTCCATAGCATCTCCTTGAAGGACATCCGTTGAAATTTCCTGAATGCATCATCTCGCGTCATGGCTAGCGCATCTGTACGCCAGCGAACATGATCAAAAAGAAAACGCCCGGACGGGCCGGGCGTGTGTCTGATTTGCAACTTCTTCGGGCGGCGGCGCCGCGCGGCGTTTAGCCGATGGCGCGCAAGCCGCCGTTGACGACGCGCACGCGGTCGCCCTGGCGCCAGTTCGGCGCGGCGCTCTGGTGCACGGTGCGCGTCTTGCCGCTATCGAGGCGCACGACGATGTTGTAGCTGCGCGTGGCGCGCACATTGCCTTCGATCTGGTTGCCGGCTACGGCGCCGCCGACGGCGCCCAGCACGGTGGCCAGCTGCCGGCCGTGGCCGCCGCCCACCTGGTTGCCCAGCAGGCCGCCGACGACGGCGCCGCCGGCCGCGCCTACGCCGCTGCCTTCGGCGCGCGTATTGACTTCATGGATGGATTCGACGACGCCGCAATTGCTGCACACCTGGGGTGCCGGGGCGGCCGCCACATATTGCGGCTGCGGCTGGCGCACGGGTTGTGGCTGGGGTTGTTGCTGGACCGGCTGTGGCGGCGGTGGCAGGGCCGCCAGCGGCTGCGCGCCGGCAGGGGGCAGCGTCGTTTGCGGCTGGTTCGCCTGCAGGCTGGCCAGCTGCTCGGCCGAGGCGTTGGCCGACAGCGGCGGCGCTTCGCTTTGCGAGGAGGGCAGCCAGCCCATCAGGGCGGCCGTGCCGACGCCGCAGAACAGCAGTACGGCGACGGCGGCGGCAAGGACCAGCGGGTGGAGGGATTTGGTGGTGGTAGTCATGGAAGGCTCCTTGGTTCTTTTAAGTAATGAATGAGGGTAAAGCGTCTTGCGTCTTGGTCTTGCTGTCTTGCTTGCCGCCAGTGTGCGGCGCTGCGTCCTTCGCTTCCGTGCGTCACCGTACATACAGGACCGGTATCGCACCGTAGGCTAGGTAAAAATTATGTCGAGATGTAACGACAACCAGGAAAAGGCAATGCCAACCATGACCGCCAGCTTGAACTTGTCCCGTGATGCAGGCCGTGCCAGCCTGGGTGCGCCCGTGGCCGCGTCCGCCGCTGGCAACCGCTTGCTGGCGAGCCTGCCCGATGCCGACCTGCGCCACCTGGCAGCCCTCTTCGACAGCGTCACGGTCGAGGTAGGCGACGTGCTGTACGAGCCGGGCCAGCCCATCGCGCACATCTATTTCCCCGACGATTGCCTGATCTCACTGCTGGCCGTGGCGGAAGGGCGCATGACCCTGGAAGTGGGCGCCGTGGGGCGCGAAGGCGTGCTGGGCGCGTCCGTCGCGCTGGGACATGACCTGGCGCAAGTGCGTGCCGTGGTGCAACGTTCCGGCACGGCCAGCCGCATCGCGCGGGCCGATTTCTGCGCCGAATTCGTCCAGCTCGATTCCCTGCAGCGCCTGCTGTACCGCTACACGGACACCCTGCTGGCGCAAGCCATCCAGATTGCCGTGTGCAGCCGCTTTCACGTGCTCGAGGCGCGCCTGGCCCGTTCGCTGCTGATCACGCGCGACCGCCTGCAGTCGGAAAAATTCCACCTGACGCATGAATTCCTCGCCCACACCCTGGGCGTGCGCCGTGTCGGCGTGACCAAGGCAGCAAGCGCGCTGCAACAGCAAAAACTCATCAGCTACAGCCGCGGCAACATCGAGATACTCGATTCGGCCGGCCTGGAAGCCGTTTCCTGCCGCTGCTACGAACTGGTCAAGGATGCCGGTCCCATCGGCATGGCCAACGTCTTCGTCTGACTCCTGCCGTCTTCTGCCGTCATGTCACGGCTTGCCGGCGTCGCGCACGCAAAAAAGCGGGGCGGGCGCCTCGGCACCCACCCCGCTTTTTTTATGCATGCTTACTTCGGCTTGACCTGGTTGCCGATCACGCCACCGACGGCCGCGCCGCCGACGGCGCCGACGGCGCTGCCGCCCGTCAGCACCGAACCGGCGACGGCGCCGACACCGGCGCCGATGGCCGTGTTTTTATCCTGGTTGGACATGTTGGCGCAGGCGGTCAGGCTCAGCAGAAGGGCAGCGACGGAAGTGGTGGCGGCGAGTTTTTTGATGGTTTGCATGATAGTTCTCCTATGAATTCGGACCTCGTGGCGCCGGCATGGTATGGGCCGGTGGGACTTCGTATCGCCACGTCTTGTTGTTTCAGGCACGCTTACAGCATAGGATTGTGGCAATGCAGGGTCTGTTCGGCAACGCACATAGGTGTGTAACAATTGTAAGACCGCCACGTCCCGTGCCGTCAGCGGGCCTGGCGCCGCTTGCCGCCCGGCTTGGGCGCCACCGGCTTGACGCGCGCGCCGGCCAGCAGGGCGGCGCAGGCGCTGTCCTCGCCGGGGCCGGCATTGACCAGCGGCAGCAGGGCCGCCACGGGCGCGACCACGGCCAGCGCCAGGGCGCCGCCGGCGCGCAGGGCCAGCACGCCCTTGTCGACGCTGACGTCGGGCTGGCTGAACGTGCCCTTCACGTACAGGGGCGAGCGCAGGGAAAAGATGCGCAAGCCCTTGCTGTCCGGCTGCAGCGTCAGGTCCAGCCGCTCATTGCCCAGGTTCACCGTGCCGTCGACATGCAGGATGGCGTCGTCCGTGTCGACGATGAACTGGCGCGTCTGCATCAATCCCTTGCTGACGACGAAGTCGGCGGCCATGCAATTGAGCTTGACCTGCTTGTCGCCCACCAGCTTGGTCACGACGATGCTGCCGATATTCAAGCCCATCTCTTCCAGCAGCAGCTTGCTGATGCTGCCGCGGTCGATCAGCGCGCGCACTTCGCCGTTCGAGCTGCCCAGCAGGGTGGCGACGGAATTGCCGGTGGCCGACAGCGAGGCGTCGCCGTTGATCTGGCCCACGCTGGCCTGCAGGGCGGGCAGGCGGGGAAACAGCTGCTGGATGTGCAGATGGCGGGCGCTGGCCTTGAGTTCGGCCGCGATGCCGTTGGCGACGACCTTGCCGCTGCCGTCGAGCTTGATCTGCGACGTGAGGGTGCCGCCCGCCACGTTGAAATTCAGGGGCGTCAATGACAGTACGCCGTCCGTCAGCACGACGTGCGTGTCGAGCTTGCTGATCGGCAATTCGGCGTCGCGCGTGATCTTGTCGGCCGTGTAGCGCACGTCCGCGTTCAGGCTGGTCCAGCGCTCCGTCTTGAAGGTTTCGACTGGTAATACCTTGCCGGCCGGCTGCGTCGACGGCACGCCACGCTCCTTCTTGCTGGCGCTGGAATCGGCGCCCACGAGCGGCCCCAGGTCGGACAGTTGCAGCAGGCGCGAATGCACGTCGCCCGTCAGGCGCTTGCGCGGCGTGCTGGCCGAAAAGGCCAGCTTCCCGCTGATGTCGCTCGATCCCACCTTGCCGCTGAACTGGTCATACACCCACTCGCCGCCGCGCGGCGCCAGGGTGCCCGTCAGGTGGCCCTCCGTGCTGAAATGGGGCGTTTCCGGCAGCAGCACGCCCGTCAGCGGGTACAGGCGGGCCATGCTGGGGCCGGATACTTTCAGGCGCACGTCGAGCGCGGCCAGGTCCGTGGGGCGCGTCAGGGTGCCTTCGATGGCCACGCTGGTGCCGCCCGCGCGCATGTCCGCCTGCACGGGGAAGGGCGTGCCCTGGCGCTGCAGCGACAGCACGCCGCCCGCCTTGCCGCCGCCCTGCACGCTTTCGCCGCGGTAGGTGCCGGAAAGTGTCCAGGCGATACCGTAGCGCTTGTCTTCCGTGAGCGTGTCGACATCGGCGCGCATGGCCGTTTGCGTGACGGCGTCCGTCAGGTAGGCGGTGCCCTTGCTGAAGACCACGCTTTGCAGCTCCAGCTGCCATGGCGAGGACGGGTCCTGCTTTTCGAACGTCCAGTTGTTCCTGCCATCCTTGCTGCGCAGCAAGCGCACCTGCGGCGCATCGAAGCGCAGTTCGGGAATGATGATCTGTTTATCCAGCAAGGCCAGCGGGTTGAGCGAGAACGCCATCTGGCTGACGGTGGCCAGCTGCGGCGGCGCGCCGTCCGTTTCCGCCATGGCGTCCGGATTGCCCAAACGCACGTCTTGCGCCTGCAGGTGGGGCCAGGGCAGGTAATCGCGCCAGGTTTTTTGCCCCCCGGCCGTGGCTGGCTGCTGCCATGTCAGCGACAGGTCGCCCGCGATGGCGAAGGGCCGTCCCAGCGCGTCGCTGGCGCGCGCGTTGAGCCAGGGCTTGGCGCGGTTCCAGTCCATGTTCAGCAGGACGACGGCGGCGGCCACGGGCACGGCGACGAGCACGGCGGCGCTGGCGAGGACGATTTTCTGGCGGTGGGACAGGGAGAGAGTGCGTGGCATCGGGTGATTCTTTCTGGACAAGTAGTCACGATGCTACAGGAATCGCACCGAAGCCGGGTGCGTTTGCGCATTTGCCGGCTGGCGCGTGCGCTGGCGCACGTTGCCGCCGCAAGTATTGTCGATTTCCTACCCTATGTGCGGCACCGAACGGATATGCGGGGAGCGGGGGCCTATAACGTCATACATCAAACGCAGTTCCTGATTTGTTCCACGTAGCAACGACATCATTACCTCACATTCTCCAGGAGAAGAAAAATGACAAACCGAGATTCCATCAAAACCCCCTTGACCGCGCTGGCCGCCTGCGCCACGGCTATCGTCCTGATGACGGGCTGCTCCAGCCTGAAAACGCCGGCCACGGCCGACGTGGCCGTCTCGCGCGCCGCCGTCGATAACGCCGCCAGCGCCGGTGCCGCCGACCTGGCGCCCGATGAAATGCGTTCGGCCCGCGAAAAGATGCGCATGGCCAACCAGGCCCTGAAGGACCGCGACTACAAGACGGCGCGCGACCTGGCCGACCAGGCGCAGGCCGATGCCAAGCTGGCGCAAAGCAAGGCCAATTCGGCCAAGGCCACGAGCGCGGCCGATGAGATCAACGAGAACATCCGCGTCATGCGCGAAGAACTCGACCGTGCCAACCAGCAAGCCCCCAAACAATAACTAACAAGAAGAACAGGACCCCATCATGAAAAAAGCCACCTACACCACCATTCCCGGCCTGCTGGCCATGGCCGCCCTCGTTGCCGCCTGCAGCTCCGCCCCGACCACCACCAGCCTGCTCGACCAGACGCGCGGCGATTACATGGCGGCGCAATCGAACCCCATGGTATCGACGTATGCGCCGCGCGAATTCCGCGAGGCGAGCGCTGCCCTGGAAGCGGCCAACGCGGCCGCCACGCGCCAGGAAGACAGCGAGAAGGTCGACAAGCTGGCCTACCTGGCCAAGCAAAAGATAGCCACGGCGCAAGAAGTCGCCAAGCAGAAGGCGGCCGAAGCCGATATCGCCAATGCCGGCAAGCAGCGCGACCAGTTGCGTCTCGACGCACGCACGCAGCAGGCTGACCAGGCCACGGCGCGTGCCCAGGCCGCGCAAGCGGATGCGGAAGCGGCCAAGGCCCAGGCGCAAGCGGCCGAAGCATCGGCCCGCGATGCGCAAGCCCGCGCCGCCGGCCTGGAAGCGCAGCTGGCCGACCTGGCCGCCAAGAAGACGGAACGCGGCATGGTCATTACCTTGGGCGACGTGCTGTTTGGCACGGACAAGGCGAACCTGACGGCCGATGGCACGAATACGGCGCGCAAGCTGGCCGATGTGCTGAAAAACAACCCGCAGCGCACCGTGCTGATCGAAGGCTTCACGGACAGCACGGGCGGTTCCGCGCACAACCTGGAACTGTCGCAGCGCCGCGCCGAATCCGTGCGCAATGCGCTGCTGGAACAGGGCATCAGCCGCGACCGCATCGCCACGAAAGGCTACGGCGCCGCCTATCCGGCCGCCGGCAATGACAGCGCGGCGAACCGCCAGCTGAATCGCCGGGTGGAAATCGTGCTGTCGGAAGACAACACGGCCATTCCCGCCCGCCGTTAAGAGCCGCGCCGCCTGGCGCGGCAGTAGAAAGGCAGCACCGGCCGCTCCCTGGCCGGTGGATACCCATGCAAGACTTGAAAGGAAGCATCATGACCCAAACATCTGTTGAGATTCCAGCTGGCATCGATACGGCCGCCATCCGCGCCGCCGCCAAGAACCTGGACGACGGCGCCGTCACGGCCGGCTACCAGGGCAATCGCCAGGAGTTGATTACCCTGTTGAATGGGGCGCTGGCCACGGAACTGGTGTGCATCGCGCGCTACAAACGCCACTATTACACCGTGAGCGGGCGCGACAATGGCACCATCAAGGCGGAGTTCCTGGAACATGCGCAGCAGGAGCAGGAGCACGCCGACTGGCTGGCCGAGCGCATCGTGCAGTTGAACGGCAAGCCAGATTTTAATCCGGCAACATTGCTCGCCCGTAGCCATGCCGAGTATGATGACTCCGAAGACGTGCAAAGCATGGTGCGTGCCAACCTGATCGCGGAGCGCGTGGCGATCGAGTCATACCGCCAGATGATCGTCAAGGTGGGCGACAGCGACCCGACAACCCGCCATTTGTTGATCAAGATCATGGCTGTCGAGGAAGAGCACGCCGATGATATGCGCGATCTAATGGAATAGTGTTTTTGAGTAAAGTAGGTATAGTAACTACATTCATCCACAGCTAAGGAGCTAAACCATGTTGGAAAACAATATCACCACCGTCAATAACGATGTGAAAACCCTGGTCAAGGATGCACAGGCCCTGTTCAGCGCCGCCGCCGCCCTGACGGGCGAAAAAGCCGACGAAGTGCGCGTCAAGGGCATGAAGACTCTCGATGCCGCCCTCGTCAAGGCACAGGAAGCGCAAGCGTCGGCCATCGTCGCCACCAAGCAGCTCGCTTCCCAGGCTGACGGCTATGTGAAAGAAAACCCATGGCGCACGGTGGCCGTTGCCGCTGGCGTCGGCGTGCTGGTCGGTTTCATCCTGGGCCGCAAGTAATCCACTTCAGGAGCGATATGGACAAGTCTGCTTCGTCTCACCAGGGGCCTGGATTGATCGGCTCGGTCGCCGGGCTGGCCAAGAATGCCGTCGGCCTGATGTTGTCGCGGCTGGAACTGGCCACCATCGAACTGTCGGAAGTGCGCAATCACATGCTGCAGCTGATTGTCATTTTCGCGCTGGCCACCGTGGCAGGCTTGTTTGCCATCGCTTACGGCAGCGTGCTGGTGGTCTTCCTGGCCTGGGATAGCCTGGGCTGGAAGATCCTGGCGATCATGACGGTCGTGTTCATACTGCTGGCCATCGGCCTGGTCATGTATGCGCGCGCCATGCTGCGTCAAGGAAAGCTGTCCATGCCGGCCACCATGGCCGAATTGAAGGCCGACCGCGACATGTTGATGTAGCGGGCGGGCGGGGACTGCCCCGCCATGCCCGGACTGCCTTACGAGGAGAATTCATGTCGGATAACGACAAACAGGCGGAGCAGGCGGCCCGCAAGCGCCTGCTGATCGCCCAGGGCGAGATGTATCGCGTGGGCATCGTGCATGCGCGCGCCAACGTGGGCTATGCGCTGCGTCCCGACTCGCTGCTGCAGGGCGTGGTCGAGACGGCGGTCGGTTTCGCCGGCCACCGCGTCGAATCCCTGCTGGCGCCCGGCGGCATGCGCCTGCAGGGCGCCATGCCCTACGTGCTGACGGCCCTGTCCTTCATCGGACGCAAGAAGCTCGTCAAGCCGGCCCTGGTGCTGGTGGCCGTGGCCGCCGCTGCGGCCAGCTGGCTGCGCCGCAAGGGCTGAACGCCTGCGCCGGACAAAAACGCCGTCATCGACGGCGTTTTTTTTGCCTGCGCGCATCTCTCGGCGCGGCCTGGCGCAATCCCTTACAATGATTTACGCCGCACCCGCGCGGTGGACAGAGGGGCCATCTTGATGACGAATATGAAGACACCGATCAATCAGTTAAATCCTGCGCGCCTGCGCATCGTGCTGGTGCTGCAGGGGGGCGGCGCGCTGGGCGCCTACCAGGCAGGGGTCTACCATGCGCTGCACGAGCATGGCCTGGCGCCCGACTGGGTGGTGGGCACCTCGATTGGCGCCATCAATGCGGCCATCCTGGCCGGCAACAAGCACGAGGACCGCCTCGTGCGCCTGAAACAGTTCTGGCAGCGCGTGGCGCACCGCGACAGCGTGGACATGAACCTCGTTTCCGACCAGCAGCGCCGCTCGAATATCTGGCTGGCCACTCTCGACACCGTGCTGCGCGGCGTACCCGGCTTCTTCAAGCCGCGCGCCTTCAGCCTGTTTCCCGCCGGCATAGCCGTGCAGGCGGAGGAGGCCAGCTTCTACGATACGAGCGAACTGGCCGGCACGCTGGAGGAACTGGTGGATTTCGATTACCTGAACCAGCCTGGCGGCATGCGCCTGACCGTCAACGCCCTGCGCGTGAAATGCGGCAGCCTCACCAGTTTCGACAGCCAGCAGCAGCACCTGACGTCCGACCACATCCGCGCCAGCGGCGCCTTGCCGCCCGGTTTCGCGGGCGTGCGCGTCGATGGCGACCTGTACTGGGATGGCGGCCTGTATTCGAATACGCCGCTGGAAACCGTGCTGGACGACACGCCCCACGTCGACACGCTGGTGTTCATGGTCGATCTGTGGAGTTCGGAAGGGCCGGAGCCGACCACCCTCGATGAAGTGCAGACGCGGCAGAAGGACGTCACGTTCGCCTCGCGCTCGAAGCGGCACATCGCCGACTACGTCAGCACGCACACCTTACAGCGCAAATTGCGCGAACTGTACGCCAAGCTGCCCGATACGGCGCACAACCGCCAGCAGACGGAAGAGCTGGAGGCGCTCGGCTGCGACAGCACCATGCACATCGTGCGCCTGCCGTATGCGGGGCGCGACTGGCATATGGCGGCCAAGGATATCAATTTTTCCAAGGGTTCCATCGAGTGGCGCTGGGAGCAGGGCTACCAGGACGGTTTGCGCGCCATCAAGGCGGCCGGCTGGCTGGCTTTTGTGACGGAAGACACGCCCCTCGTCGTGCACGAGCTGCCGCCCTACGAGCGCGACGCCGCCTAGCGACGCCTGTCACCACCTGCCGCGCGTCGGCATGGGCGGCCGGCGATGCTCACCGGCCCGGCGCCGCCTTACCAGGGCGGCGCCCCCGTATCAGATGCGGGGCGCTTCCTGGCCACCGCGACCTTGCGCCCGCGACGGTGGTGCCGGGCGTCGCAATCACCTGGCCGTCACTGCGGATGGGCCGCTTCGCGCAGTTTTTCCGCGTTCGCCATGTCTTGCCGGTACGTGTCTTGCGCCTCCTTCAGGCAGGTGGCGCGCGTGGCGGACGGTTCCGAACGGCAGGCTTTTTTTGCCTCGGCCAGGGCAGCGCTGATTTCCTTGCGCAAGGTGCGCAGCTGGGCCTGGGGCGTGCGGTCTTCCTGGTACCAGCGTTGCGGGTCGCCCGGCTGCCGCATGGCCGTCTGTGCCAGACTGAACGGCGCCACGCTGCAGGCGAGCAGGGTGGCGAAGACGATATGGTAGCGTGTCATGATATTTCCTCCTTGAAATAAAAAAGGCGCCGCAGCGCCTTTTTTTACAACCTGCCCGTCAGTAATAGCAGGATCAGTATCACTACGACCAGGCCAGCGATGCCGCTGGGACCGTAACCCCAGTTGCGGCTATGCGGCCAGGTGGGCAGGACGCCGACCAGGGCCAGGATCAAGATGATCAGTATGATGGTGCCCATGGTATCTCCCAGTTATCTTGCAATTTGTGTGGCGGACGACTGCGGGCAGGCGCCGCCAGTGGATTAATAGCGGTAGACGCGGCCGTCGACGACGCGCACGCGGTTGCCAGGGCGCAAGTCAGCGGCGCTGTCCTGCACCACGGTGCGGTACTCGCCGTTATCCAGGCGCACGCTGATCTGGTAAGCCTGCGCCTGCTGGCGGCGTCCTTCCACCTGGTTGCCGACCACGCCGCCGGCGACGGCGCCCGCCACGGTGGCCGCCGTGCGGCCGCCGCCCGAGCCGATGGTGTTGCCCAGGAGGGCGCCGGCGATGCCGCCGACCACGGCGCCTGCGCCGCTGGTCTGGCCGCCGCCCTGCACGATCTGGATGGAATCGACGGTGCCGTACATGGCCGATTCAGGCTGGTTGGCCGGATAGTATTGTTGTGACTGGGACGGACCCGTGGCGCAACCGCTCAGAATGGCGGTGGCGGCGAGCATCAGTGCAGCCAAAGTGGCGTTGGTTTTCATTTTATTCTCCTGACGAGGTGAGGGTGTATGACCATCTTAGTCATGGCCATGGTCCCGGTCTGTACGCTGCCGCACGTAGCTATTTGCCGCCCGCGCCGCCAGGGCAGCGCCGATTTTTTTGCAAAAACGTTGTTATTTCTCCCCATATCGCTCCTTGTTTCAAAAATAATGGCTTGTGTACGGCAGCGTACAGAAGGGGGCCGACTATCCACGTAAAACGGTAGTCATGCCAAGCAGACATGCTTGTCACCACCAGGGAGCAGCAAATGAATAAAAATACGCAGAAGAACAAGTTATGTGCCGCCATCCTCGTCAGCCTCGCTTGCGCCGCATGGGGCGGCCAAGCCGTGGCGGCCACGCCGGAAGCGAAAGCGGCCTACAAGGCAGCCAATGAACGGGCGGCCCTGAATTACAAGCAGGCGCATGCCGAGTGCGAAAAAATCACGGGCAACCCGAAGGATGTCTGCATCGCCGAAGCGAAGGCCGTGCGCACCTACGATGAAGCGGTTGCTCAGGCGCAATACACGAATACCCTGCGGGCCTACACCAAGGCGCGCATCAAGATTGCCGATGCCAACTATGACGTCGACCTGGCGCGCTGCAATGCGCTGACGGGCAACGACAAGGATGTCTGCGTCAAACTGGCCAAGTCCACCAAGGTGGCGGCCCTGGCCGATGCCAAGGCAGACAAGAAAGTCATCGAAGCGCGCAGCGATGCGCGTGAAGCAAAAAGAAAAGCCGAGTACAAGGTCGCAGCGGAAAAATGCGATGCATTAGCCGGCGCAGCCAAGGATGACTGTATCAAGGCTGCAAAAACCCAGTTCGGCTACTGAGCGCCATCCGGCGCCCCGTCACCAGACTGGTATAAGAAGCTCATTGTGAGCACATTGATTGACCACTCCTAAGGAAACCACCATGAAATTCACTAAATCGATCGCTACCGGCCTCTTCGTCGCTTCCCTGTTCGCCGTTGCAGGCTGCGCATCCACCCCGACCAAGGAAGGCACGGGCGAATACATCGACGACGCGGCCATTACCGCCAAAGTCAAGGCGTCCATCTTCAACGAGCCTACCCTGAAATCGACGGAAATCAACGTTGAAACCTTCAAGGGCGTGGTACAGCTGAGCGGCTTCGTTGCCCAGCCAGCGGACGCAGCCAAGGCGGGCGAAGTGGCGCGCGGCGTCAAGGGCGTGAAATCGGTGAAAAACGACATCCGCGTCAAGTAATGGCGAGGCCTGCCGCAGCGTCCGGCCTCCGGGTTGGCGCTGTGGCCTTTCATCGCGCGTAGCGGGAATCTCATGCACATCCAGCCTTCAGATGCCCCGCCCGATCCGGCCGTGGCTGCACCCATTGAGCCAGTCCTGCCGCCTCCGGGCACGCCCGTGGAGACGCTGGACCCCGCCATGCGCCTGCCGCTGCACGTCAATGCGCGCGGCCTGGCGCTGGGCATCATCGCCACCGTCAGCTTCATCTATGCCCTGCAGTGGGCGCAGAAATTCCTCATCCCCGTCATTTTCGGCATCTTCATTGCCTATACGCTCAATCCCGTCGTCGCCTGGCTGGAAAAGATCCGCGTGCCGCGCGCCATCGGCGCCACGGCCGTCACGGCGCTGATCCTGTTCGGCTCCATCGTCATGGTCGAGCGTGTCCAGGGCGAATTCGAATCCATCGTCGAAGAGTTGCCGGCCGCCACGCACAAACTGTCGCGCCTGATCGCCGCCAGCACGGGCGGCAAGAACAGCACCTTCCAGAAGATGCAGGCCGTGGCCAATGAAATCGAACAGGTGGCCGCCGGCGCCGAAGCGCGCCGCAACACGCGCCGCGCGGCCGCCGCCCCCGACGGCCCCAACTTCAAGATCATGGACTGGGTCTGGGCCGGTTCGCTGGGCCTGATGGGCTTCATCAGCCAGGCCACCATGGTCATCTTCCTCGTGTTTTTCCTGCTGCTGTCGGGCGATACCTTCAAGCGCAAGCTCGTCAAGCTGACGGGGCCGTCGCTGAGCCGCAAGAAGGTCACCGTGCACATCCTGGAAGACATCAATACTTCGATCCAGAACTATATGTTCATGCTGCTCGTCACCAACGGCTTGCTGGCGCTGCTGATGTGGATCGCCCTGCGCATCATCGGCCTGGAAAACGCGGGTGCCTGGGCCATCGTCGCCGGCTTGCTGCACATCATGCCGTATTTTGGCCCGCTGCTGATCACCATCGCCACGGGGCTGGTGGCCTTTTTGCAGTTCGAGTCGCTGGAAATGGTCTTGCTCGTGACGGGCACGTCGATGGCCATCGCCACCCTGGTGGGCACTTTTGTGACGACCTGGATGACGGGGCGCATCGCCCGCATGAATCCCACGGCCGTCTTCGTCAGCCTGCTGTTCTGGGGCTGGCTGTGGGGCGTCTGGGGCTTGCTGCTGGGCGTGCCCATCATCGTCATCGTGAAGGTGGTGGCCGAGCGCGTGCAGGGCATGGAAGTGGTGGCGGAGCTGCTGGGCGAATAGTCTGCGGCAACGCCAGAAAAACGGCGCCCGCAGGCGCCGTTTTGCCATGTCCCGCCAGGCTCAGGACTGGTGGCGCTTCAATATCTTCACTTGCACGTCGCCGTCCGGCGTCTTCGGCATGTCCTTCATGCTGCCCAGCTGCAAGGCGAACTGGCGCGTGAATTCGGCGCCCAGGAAGAAAATCTGCGCCGAGTAATACACCCACAGCAGCAGCGCCACGAGCGAACCGGCCGCGCCATAGCTGCTGGCCACGCCGCTGTTGCCGATGTACACACCAATCGCATATTTCCCCAAGGAAAACATGAAGGCCGTGCCCACGGCGCCGATCAGCACGTCGCGCCAGGACAGGCGCACGCGCGGCAGCATTTTATAGATGACGGCAAACAGGCTGGCGATGACGGCAAAGCCGATCAGGTTCGACAGCACGGTAAACAGCACGGCCGTGTCTTTCCACACGCCCTCCCAGAAATTGGCGAGGATGGCCATGGCCGCGTTCACCACCAGCGACACCATCAGCAGGAAGGCCAGCACCAGCACCAGGCCGAAGGACAGCAGGCGCGTGCGCAGCATGTCCCACGCGCCCGCTTCCTTCAGGGGCGGCACTTGCCAGATTTCATCGAGACTGGCTTTCAGTTCCGCAAACACGCTCGTCGCACCGAACAGCAGCAGGGCGCTGGCGATGAGGGTGGCGATGCGGCCCTGTTCATGGTTTTTCGCGCCGGCCAGTACCAGCTGGATGGCTTCGGCGCCCTGCGTGCCCAGCAAACCCTCCAGTTGACCCATCAGTTCGCCGCGCGCGGCGGCCGGGCCATAGAAAAAGCCGGCGATGGCGATCACCAGCACGAGGATGGGGGCGATGGAAAACAGGGTGTAGTAGGCGAGGGCGGCGCCCTTGCTCGAGGCGCGGTGCTCCAGCCATTCGGTGACGGAACAGACGACGACGCTGCGCATCTGCTTGCCGAACGGCGCCAGGCTGGCCAGTTTCGGATAGCGGGTAGAGAAATTCATGGTGGCTTTCAATGAAAAAAAGGGGCCAAAGCCCCTTTTTTAACTGGTGTTGACTAGTGGCGTACCACCGGCATTGCTTACTGTACGCGGCGTTCGATGGTGATCTGTTCCACTTCAACGCGGCGGTTAGGTTCCAGGCACTTGATCAGGTCGGCGCGTTTCTTGTTATCGCACGTGACGACCGGATTGGTGGAGCCCTTGCCTTCGGCCGTCAGGCGGTTGGCGGCAACGCCCTTGGACACCAGATACTCCTTGACGGCGTCAGCGCGCTGCTGCGACAGTTTCAGGTTGTATTTCGGCGAACCGATGCGGTCGGCATAACCACTGATGACGACGTTGTTGACGTCCGGCGCGGCGTTCAGCACGCGGGCGATTTCGTCGAGCTTGGTCTGTGTCGGACCCAGCTTGGCGCTGTCAAACGCGAACAGTTCCGTCGCCGACATCGTCACTTTCTCGAAGCGTGGCGGCGGTGGTGGCGGTGGTGGCGGCGGCACGACCACGACGACTTCTTCACGCACTGGCGGCGGTGGCGGCGGTGGCGCGGCTGGTGTCGGCGGTTTGTCGAAGGCGTAGTTCAGGCCCACGTTGACATACCAGTTGCTGGACTTGCTTTGATCAAACGTGTTGCCACGCAGGAAGCCATGCACATTGCGCACATCGAGCTGGGTCGACCATTGATCGCTGAGTTTGCTTTGGAAGCCCAGGCCCAGGTTCACGTAAGGCGAGCTCTTGCTGCGGTCGCCCAGGGGGCCCGTGTCCTTGTCGCGCTGCATGCCTGCACCGACTACCAGGAAGGGGCTGAACGACGGGCTGCGGTTAAACATGTACAGGCCGTCCACGCCCAGCGTGTTTTGCTGGTAGCGGCGACCGCCATCCTTGGAGCGGGCGTAGGTGGTGCCGAACTGGACATCCCAGTCCGGCGACACTGGCTTACCAAAACGCAAGCCAGCGCCATAGCCGGTTTTATCGGTGGAAAAATCCGAATCTGGCTTCATGGCATTGATGCTTGGTTGAATATACCAGGAGGGGTTGATTTCCTGGGCCTGTGCGCCGAGGGCGGAGCACAGGACTGCGGCGGCAACGGCGATTTTTTTTAGATTATTCACAAGTAACTCCCAACGTTGATAAGAGATTTTCTCTACAGCATCAATACAACAACTGCCAGACATGCTTAGATAGACAACAATTCCAGGTGCGCCTTCTTGCGATAAATGCACTGCTGTTGGACTGGAGAATACGGTTCCAGGTTCAAGCGGTCGGTGCGCTGGCGCACAAAGCATTGTTGTATATCAATAGTGTTGCTGATTCACGACAAATACTTGGATGTTGAAAAAAACTAATTTGAATCGAAGCTAAATTTTTGCCGCAACAGTCTGCTTCATGGCGTGGCGGCAAGGGGCAATCGTACGACTTGTTACCAGCTTGCCACTGTATATTAGCAACAATGATGAGCTTGATAACTAATATTACAGTGATGTTGTATTCCTGCCGCGTTCTGTTGAACGACCATGCTTCTCTTGGGCAACTTTTGCGCGCGGCAGTCAGCTCGGCCACTTTTCATCAAGGAGTCACCCCGTGCCCAAGGCCTTCCGCATCCCCCCTGTCCTGTCCCTGAGCCGCTTCGGCGCCTGCGGGCTGCTGCTGTCCCTGGCGGCCGTGTTGCCGGCCTGGGCCGACAGCGGCGTGGCCCTGTTTTCACCGAGCGGCACGGTCAAGGCCGTGCGCCAGGTGCGCGCCCAGTTCGCCACGCCGATGGTGCCCTTCGGCGACATGGGCTTGCCCGCGCCGTTCGCCATCGACTGCGGCAAGGCCGAGCCGGCCGTCGTGGCGGGCGCGGGACGGTGGGCCGACGAGCGCAACTGGAACTACGATTTCGAGCGCGACCTGCCGGCCGGCGTGGCGTGCAGCTTTACCCTGAAGCCGGGCCTGAAGGATCTGGCGGGCCAGGCCCTGCAGGGTACGGCGTCCTACCGCTTTTCCACGGGCGGACCGGCCATCGTCGAGGCCGTACCCTACGACGGCCAGCCCTACATCGATGAAAACCAGATCTTCGTGCTGGGCCTCGATGCCGTGCCGAACGAGGCCAGCGTGGCCGCGAACGCGTATTGCCGCGCCGATGGCATCAATGAAAAAATCCCCGTGCGGCAACTCAAGGGCAAGGAACAGGAGCAGGTATTGACCCTGCGCAAGAGCTTTCTCGACCGCTATCTGACCGTGTATTTCAAGAAGCGGGGCGTCGTGTGGAAAGTGGGCATGCCTGTGGCCAGCAAGGGCGCGCCGCCGCTGCCCGTCACCGTGCTGCAATGCAAGCGCAGCTTCCCGGCCAACGCCAAGGTGTCGCTCGTGTGGGGCGAGGGCATCGCCAGCGCCAGCGGCATCGCCACGGACAAGGCGCAAAGCCTGCACTTCAAGACGCGGCCCGACTTCACGGCCAGGTTCAGCTGCGAGCGCAGCAATCCCAAGGAGCAGTGCATCCCCTTCCTGCCCATGCGCGTGCAGTTTTCCGCGCCCGTGAGCGCGGCGCAGGTACGCGCCATGACCCTGAAGGGCGGCGGCAAGACGTATGCGCCGACCATCGCGAAAGAAGAGGGAAAGGCGGAATTCCTGCAGGATGCCACCTTCAATGGCCCGTTCCCCGTGCAGACCAGCCTGGTGCTGAACCTGCCGCCGAACCTGAAGGATGACGCGGGCCGCAGCCTGCTCAACCGCGCGCGCTTCCCCATGACGGTGCGCACGGGCGAACAGCCGCCGCTGCTGAAATTCCCCGCCCCGTTCGGCATCATCGAAGCGAAGGGCGACGGCTTGCTGCCCGTGACCGTGCGCAATATCGAACCCGTGCTCTCGGGCAAGGAAATCGCGAACCCATCCGCTGCCGCCACGGGCGCCACCCTGCGCGTGCCCGACAATGACGACAAGTTCGTCATCGAATGGATGCAGCGCCTGGCCGGCAATGGCGACGGGGGCGAATACTGGCAGCCCTACGCCCAGTATGCGGGCAACATGGGCAAGTCCGTGCTGGCCGGCGCGCCGGGCACGCGGCCCATCAGCCTGCCCCGCGCCGATGGCAGGAAGACGTTCGAAGTGATAGGCATCCCCTTGCAGAAGCCGGGCTTTTATGTCGTCGAGCTGGCCAGCCCCATCCTCGGGAAGGTGCTGCTGGGCAAGCCGACCACCGCGTATATCCGCACGGCCGCGCTGGTGACGAATTTGGCGGCCCACTTCAAGCATGGCGCGCAATCGTCGCTCGTGTGGGTGACGTCGCTGGACAAGGGCGCGCCTGTTGCGAAAGCGCAGGTAGCCGTGCGCGACTGCGCCGGCAAACTGCTGTGGCAAGGCGCCACGGGCGCGGACGGCGTGGCGCACATTCCCGGCGAGCTGGCCAATTCCAGCTGCAAGAACAATGGCCGCTACTTTATCAGTGCGCGCAGCGGCGGCGACATGACGTTCACCCTGTCGGACTGGGTGGGCGGCATCGAAGCCTGGCGTTTCAATTTGCCCACGGACGACACGCGCGCCGACAATACCCTGCTGGCCACCGTATTCGACCGCACCTTGCTGCGCGCCGGCGAAACCGTGCATATGAAGCACTTCATCCGCAAGCACACGGGGCAGGGCATGAGCCTGGTCGACAAGAACAACGGCCCCGGCAGCGCCACCTCCGTCGTCATCACGCACCAGGGCAGCGACCAGAATTACCAGTTGCCCCTGCGCTGGTCCGCCAGCGGCACGGCGGAAAGCGACTGGGTGATACCCGCCGACGCCAAGCAGGGCGAATACAGCGTGACCATGGCGGGCCGCCCGTCCGGCAGTTTCCGCGTGGAAGCGTTCCGCGTGCCGACCATGAAAGCCGTGCTGCAGGGGCCAAAGGCGCCCGCCGTGCAGGCGAAGCAGCTGGCCCTCGACGCGCAGATCACGTATCTGGCCGGCGGCGCCGCCACGAATGCGCCCGTCAAGCTGCGCACGGTGCTGCAAGACAAGAGCGTGACGTTTGCCGATTATCCCGAGTACAGCTTCAGCAATGGCGACGTGAAGGAAGGCCTCGTCAAACAGGGCACGGGCTACGACGACGATGAAGGCGAGTGGCAGGATGAAGGCAATGGCGGCAGCGGCGCCGGGCCGGGCGCGACGGCGGCGCGCACGCAAAGCCTGACCCTGGACAAGGCGGGCGGCGCGCGCATCGTCATCGACCAATTGCCGCAGCTATCCACGCCGCGCGACCTGGTGGCGGAAATGGCCTTCCAGGATGCGAATGGCGAGACGGCTTCCGTCGCCACCCGCGTGCCGCTGTGGCCATCGAACTACGTGATCGGCATCAAGCCCGACGCCTGGGCCTTGAGCAAGGATGCCTTCAAGTTCACGGTCGCCGTGCTGGGCACGGACGGCAAGCCCGTGGCGAATGCGCCTGTAGCGGTGGACTTCTTCCAGCGCAACAGCTATTCGCACCGCCGGCGCCTGATCGGCGGCTTCTATGCGTATGAAAACAGCAGCGAAGTGGTCAAGCTGGGCCCGGCGTGCTCGGGCAAGACGGACAACAAGGGCTTGCTGGTGTGCGACGTGAAGGCGCCCGTCAGCGGCAACTTGATTTTGCGCGCGCGCACGCAGGACGGGGCCGGCAATGCGGCCGTCGCCAACCGCGAAACCTGGGTGGCCGGCAGCGGCGACTGGTGGTTCAACGTCAGCGACAATGACCGCATCGATGTCTTGCCTGAGAAAAAACGCTATGAACCGGGCCAGGAAGCGAGCTTGCAGGTGCGCATGCCGTTCCGTTCGGGCACGGCGCTGATCACGGTCGAGCGCGAAGGCATCCTCGATACCTATGTGCGCCAGCTCGATGGCCGGGAACCCGTCGTGAAAATCCCCGTCAAACCGAATTACGCGCCGAATGTGTATGTGTCCGTGTTCGTCGTGCGGGGCAGGGTGGATGGCGTGCAGCCGACGGCCCTGGTCGACCTGGGCAAGCCCGCCTACAAGATGGGCATCGCACCGCTGAACGTGGGCTGGCAGGCGCATGAGCTGAACGTGCTGGTCGTGTCCGACAAGGAAGTGTATAAGACCCGCGACAAGGCGGAGGTGTCCGTACGCGTGCGCCGCGCCGACGGCAAGCCCTTGCCGGCCGGCGCGGAAGTGGCGCTGGCGGCCGTCGATGCGGGCTTGCTGGAACTGATGCCCAACGATAGCTGGAAGCTGCTCGATACCATGATGGCGCAGCGCAGCCTGCAGGTGGAAACGGCGACGGCGCAGATGCAGGTGATCGGCAAGCGCCACTTCGGCCGCAAGGCCTTCCCGGCCGGCGGTGGCGGCGGCAAGGGCGCCAGCCGCGAACTGTTCGACACCTTGCTGTTCTGGAACGCCACCGTCAAGCTCGATGCCAAGGGCGAAGCGACGGTGCAAGTGCCGCTGAACGATTCCTTGACGGGATTTCGCATCGTTGCCATTGCCAGCGCCGGCCAGGAATTGTTCGGCACGGGCAGCACGGATATCCGCAGCTCGCAAGACCTGATCTTGATGTCGGGCTTGCCGACGCTCGTGCGCGAAGGCGACCAGCTGCGCGCAGGTTTTACTGTGCGCAACACCTCGGCAGCGCCCCTGAACGTGGAACTCAATGCCAGCGCGGCCGGTAAGGCGCTGCCGCGCCAGAGTTTGACCCTGGCGGCGGGCGAAGCGCGCGAAACGGGCTGGGATTACCAGGTGCCTCTGGGTGCGCAAACGGTCGTGTGGGAGATCAGCGCCAAGGCGGGTAGCCACACCGATAAACTGAAAATCACGCAAAAAGTGGGCCAGGCCACGCCCGTGCGCACCTATCAGGCCACCTTGCTGCAAGTCGAGAAGCCGACGAATCTGTCCGTGCAGATGCCGGCCGGCGCCTTGCCGGGCCGGGGCGGCCTGCAGACGAGCTTTGTCGCCAAGCTGGGCGGCGAGCTGCCCGGCGTGCGCGAGTACATGGCGGCCTACCCCTACACCTGCTTCGAGCAGAACACGTCGAAGGCCATCGCCCTGCAGGATCAGGAGGCGTGGAACAAGCTGGCCGCCAGCCTGCCCGCCTACCTGGACGGCGACGGCATGCTGAAATACTTCCCCATCATGGAGCAGGGCAGCGACAGCCTGACGGCCTATGTGCTGTCGGCAACGGCAGAAGCGGGCTACGCGATTCCCGAGCAGACGAAGAACCGCATGGAAGAAGCCTTGACGGCCTTCGTGCAGGGACGCATCGTGCGCCGTTCCGCGCTGGCCACGACGGACCTGGCCGTGCGCAAGCTGGCGGCGCTGGAAGCGCTGTCGCGTTCCGGCAAGGTGCCGCCCGATGCGCTGGAGAGCATCAGCATCAGCCCGAACCTGTGGCCGACCTCCGCCGTCATCGACTGGAGCCTGTTGCTGCAGCGTACGCCCGGCCTGGCGCGCCGCGATGCGCTGCTGGCCGAGGCGCAGCAGATCCTGCGTGCGCGCCTGAATTTCCAGGGCACGACCATGGGCTTTTCGACCGAGCGCAAGGATAACTGGTGGTGGCTGATGGTGTCGGGCGACGTCAACGCCAACCGTTTATTACTGGCCGTGATGGACGACCCGGCGTGGAAGGACGACATCGGCCGCCTCGTGCGCGGCAGCATGGGGCGCCAGAAAAAGGGCCGCTGGGATACCACGGTGGCCAACGCCTGGGGCACCCTGGCCATCGCCAAATTCTCGGCCAAGTTCGAGTCGACGCCCGTGACGGGCGCCAGCGCCGTCAAGCTGGGCGGCGATACACAAGCCCTCGTGTGGAATGGCGCGGCGAAAGTCGGCCCCGTGCTGCAGGCGTGGCCGAAGGGCATGGATACCCTGGGCATCGCGCACAGCGGCGCGGGCAAACCGTGGGCCACCGTGCAAAGCCTGGCGGCCATCCCGCTCAAGGCGCCCGTCTCCAGCGGCTACAGCATCAAGAAAACCGTGACGCCCGTGGAACAGAAGACGGCGGGCGCCTGGTCGCGCGGCGACGTCTACCGCGTGCGCCTGGACTTGTCGGCGCAGGCGGACATGAGCTGGGTGGTGGTCGACGACCCGATCCCCGCCAGCGCCACGGTGCTGGGCAATGGCCTGGGCCGCGATTCGCAGCTGCTGACGGCCGGCGAGAAGTCCACGGGCTGGGTCTGGCCTACGTTCGAGGAGCGGGCCTTCGACGCCTTCCGCGCCTACTATGCTTTCGTGCCGAAGGGCAGCTGGAGCGTGGAATACACGGTGCGCCTGAACAATGCCGGGGATTTCAGCCTGCCCGCCACGCGCATCGAAGCGATGTATTCGCCGGAAATGTTTGGCGAAGCGCCGAATGCGAACGTGAAGGTGGCGCAGTGAAGAGTTTGATTTTTATCCTGGGCGGGCTGCTGGCCGGCCCGGTCTTCGCCGAGGCGGTGCCGACGCCGGCCCAGGTGCAAGCCGCTTACCGCAGTTCGGAAGCGCAGCTGCTGGACCGCGGCGGCGCGCCCTTGCAATCCTTGCGCGTGGACATGCAGGCGCGGCGTTTGCCGTGGGTGGCGCTGGCCGACATCTCGCCCGCCGTGCAGCAGGCCGTGCTGCTGGCGGAAGACCAGCGCTTCATGCGCCACGGCGGCGTGGACGTGTCCGCGCTGGCCACGGCCGCCTGGGACAATCTGTTTTCCAAGAAAGCCCGGGGCGCCTCGACCATCACCATGCAGCTGGCGGGCCAGCTGGACGCGGACTTGCAGGCGTCCTCGGGCGGTCGCAGCCTGCGCCAGAAGTGGGACCAGATGCGCTTTGCTTCCGCCATCGAAGATAGCTGGAGCAAGGCGCAGATTTTCGAAGCGTATTTGAACCTCGTGTCGTTCCGTGGCGAGCTGCAAGGCATCGCGTCCGCCTCCTACAGCCTGTTCGGCAAGGCGCCGTCGGGCCTGAACCAGACGGATGGCATCATCCTGGCCAGCCTCGTGCGGGCGCCGAACGCGCCGCCGGCCTCCGTCACGCGCCGCGCCTGCGCGCTGGCAAAAGAATGGCGCATGGACAGCAGCTGCCAGCTGATCGGCCAGAGGGTGCAGACGGCCCTGCAGCGCACGGCCCTGTACGCGGACCTGGCGCCCGCGCCTCAAGTGGCGCAGCAGTTGCTCAAGCAATCGGGCGTTGCCATCCGCAGCACGCTCGACGGTCCCTTGCAGCGCTTCGCGCAGGACAACCTGCGCCAGCAGCTGGCGTCCTTGCGCGAACGCAATGTCAACGATGGCGCCATCATCGTGCTGGACAACCGCAGCGGCGAGATCCTCGCCTATGTGGGCAATGCGGGCGGCAGCCACGTCGATGGCGTGACGGCCCCGCGCCAGGCCGGTTCCACCTTGAAACCGTTTTTATATGAACTGGCCATCGAACGCCGGCTGATGACGGCCGCCTCCGTCATGGACGACTCGCCGCTGGACGTCGCCACGGCGTCCGGCATGTATGCGCCGCAAAACTACGACCGTAATTTCAAGGGCTACGTCAGCGCCCGTACCAGCCTGGCCAGTTCCCTCAACATTCCCGCCGTGCGCACGGTGCTGCTGACGGGACAGGACGGTTTCTACAACCGCCTGAAGGACGTGGGCTTGGCCAGCCTGACGGAACCGGCCGAATACTACGGCCCCTCGCTGGCGCTGGGGTCATCGGAAGTGACCCTGCTGGAACTGGCCAACGCCTACCGCGCGCTGGCCAATGGCGGCCTGTACAGCACCGCCAGCCTGCAGCCGGGCCAGGCGGGCAAGGACAAACGCAAGGTCATGGAAGCGGGTGCCGCGTTTATCGTGGGCGATATCCTGGCCGACCGCGCCGCGCGCAGCATGACCTTTGGCTTGCGCAACGAGCTGGGGACGAATTTCTGGAGCGCCGTCAAGACTGGCACGAGCAAGGACATGCGCGACAACTGGTGCATGGGCTACTCGGAACGCTACACGGTGGGCGTCTGGGTGGGCAATTTCGACGGCAAGCCCATGTGGGACGTGTCGGGCGTGACGGGCGCCGCGCCCGTGTGGCGCGACGTCATGGATTATCTGCACAAGAACGTGCCCAGCCATGCCCCGAAAGCCCCGCCAGGCGTGCTGCAGCAAATGGTGGCGTACCAGCCCGCGCTGGAAGCGCCGCGCCGCGAATGGTTTATCGCGGGCACGGAAAGCGCCGTCATCACCGTCGTGGGCGACACCGTCAAGCCGCCCGCCATCGTGTATCCGGCCGAAGACAGCATCCTCGCCATCGACCCCGACATCCCGCCCGCCCTGCAGCGCGTCTTCTTCCAGGCGCAGGGCAGCCACGCCTTGCGCTGGGTGCTCGACGGCAAGGACCTGGGCGCAGCAAGCGAGAGCATCAGCTGGCGCCCCGTGCCGGGCAAGCACGCGCTGGCCCTCGTCGATGATGCTGGGAAAACTGTAGCGATGGTGGCGTTCCAGGTGCGGGGGAATGCCCTGGCGCAGCTGAACTAGACGGTGTGGCGTCTACCCTTGGCCAGCTTGCTATCCGCCACTTCCGGCGCCAGCCACAGCAGCAATACCCAGACAAGAAAAGAGAGGCTGCGCTGCAGCGGCACGCTGCACAGGCTGAAAATAATGACCCAGGCGAAAGAGTACGTACGTGGTACTTGCGCGTAATCGAGCAGCCACAGCGTGGCGGCCATGGCGATGAACATGACCGGCAGGGCAAACCACCATTTGCGTTCGATTGGCGACATGACTTCCTAAAAAAGTGTGTTTCACCGATTCTAGCGCAAAAGTTGCTAAAAATTACGGCGCGCTGATGATCGTCGTCAGCGCAATGCGGTACGCGGGCTGCACGTCGCCATCCTGGTCAATCTTGTCCGTCATGATCACGCCGAAACCCTGCGCATACCATACGTATTCGCCGCTTTTGCCACGGCTCTTGCCACCCACGTCGCGCAGTTCGAACTTGCAGGCGTATGGGAAGCGGCGGCCGCCCAGTTCCAGGCGCTCCCAGCCCAGGAAGGTGATCGAGAAATCGCGCTTGTCCGTGCGCGTGGAGGTGGTGATCTTGTCGGACAGGCCCGCCAGCGGGTAGTGGGTGTCCGTTCGCGTGTCCGTGAACTGCACGCGCACTTCCTGGCCCGGGCGCATGGTGGCGGGGATAGCTGACTGCGGCGCGTAGACGTTCTTGCTGCGCACGGTGCCGTCTTTGTTGTAATGGACCGTGCCCGTCAGGAAGACCTGGCCGTCGCGGATGTCCTGGTAGGAGGTGGCCAGCAGCACGCCGCCGTCGAGGATCAGCTGGATACCCTTGAGTTTCTTGCCTTCGAAGACTTCCTCGACGTTGACTTGCGCGTCGCCATTGTTCTTGCTGAATTTGACGCCCGTCGTCAATTCCATGCATTCGCCCACCGTGGGGGCTGCCTGCGCACTGGCAGCCGCGAATACGCTGGCCGCCACCATTCCACACCATGCTGCTTTCATTGTCATCCTGGCTATCTTGAAAAGGCGTGATGATAGCGTGCCGTGGAGCTATGTGGCGCAGCGCTGGCGGCAGGGCTTAGCGGGCTGGCGCGATTGGCGTCGCGGGCGGCGAGGTGGCGGGGGCGCTGGCGGCCGGGGTGTCCGGCGTGGCCACGGGCTTGCCACTATATGGCTTGTCCAGGTCATCCGCCGTGGGCTTGCCGCGCCGCGTGCGCTTGTCCGTGCGCGTCTTGCCGGGCTTGGCGTCGTGGATCAGCCTGCCTTTGTTGTCGAGCTTGTCGGACTGGTCCGATTGCTGGCCCCGGTCATTCGGATTGTTGGTGTGGTTGCCCGTCTGGTTGACATTCGTCGTCGACTGGGCTTGTACCCAGGCGCCGCCCACGGTCATCAGGGTGGCGGCGAGCAAGAGAGCGGCGGTTTTCATGGCGGTGTCCTGTGCAAAATGAGGTTGAGCCTGCATTTTCACACAGGCGCCCGCCCGCACGGGTAGGACGCCGCCCCATGGCCGTGTCGGCCATTTGCTCAGCTTATCGGAACTGCTCCGTCGAGATATCGAAGCGCTTGAGCTTGTCGTACAGGGTCTTCTTCGGGATGCTCAAGGCGGCGGCCGCGTCGATGACGTTGCCGTTGTGGCGGCGCAAGGCTTCCTCGATGATGGAAATCTCGAAGGTGTCGACCTGTTCCGCCAGCGAGGCTTCGCGGCAGCCGGCCGGGCTGAGAGTGTCGTCGAGCAGGCCCAGCACGAAGCGGTCGGCCACATTGTGCAGTTCGCGCACATTGCCGGCCCAGCGCTGCGCCATCAATGACGCGACCAGTTCGCCGCTGACGAGGGCGGCCGGCTGGCCGTAGCGCAGCGCCGCCTGCAGCACGAAGAACTCGAACAGCAAAGGGATATCCTCGCGCCGGTTGCGTAGCGCGGGTAAGGTGAGGCTGGCCACGTTCAGGCGGTAATACAGGTCGGGACGGAATTTCCCCTGTTCCGCCAGGACACTCAAATCCTCCTTGGCGGCGGCGATGACGCGGAAATTGACGGAAATCAATTTATTCGAACCGAGGCGTTCGACCTGCCGCTCCTGCAGCACGCGCAGCAGTTTTACCTGCAGGGCCAGCGGCATGCTTTCGATTTCATCGAGGAACAGGGTGCCGCCGTTGGCGTATTCGATCTTGCCGATGCGCTGGCGCTGCGCGCCCGTGAATGCCCCTTCCTCGTGGCCGAACAGTTCCGATTCGAAGATCGATTCGGGCAGGGCGCCGCAGTTGATGGCCACGAAAGGGTGGTCGCGCCGCTCGCTGAAGTCGTGCAGGCAGCGGGCGACCAGTTCCTTGCCCGTGCCCGTTTCGCCGAGGATGATGATGTCTGCGGACTTGGGCGCCAGGTTCAGCACCAGCTGGCGCACCTTTGCCATGGCCGCGCTGCGGCCCACGATGCGCGCCTCGATGCCGACGCGCTGCTCGAGCTGGCGGCGCAGATTCATGTTTTCCAGCACCAGATGGCGTTTGTCCAGGGCGCGGCGGCACACTTCCACCAGCAAGTCGGCGGAAAACGGCTTTTCGATGAAATCGTAGGCGCCACGGCGCATGGCGCCCACGGCCATCGACACGTCGCCGTGGCCCGTGACGAGGATGACGGGCAGGCTGGCATCCTGCGCCACGGCGATATCGAGCAGTTTCAAGCCATCCATGGCAGGCAGCTTGATATCGCTCAATAAAATGCCCGCAAATTCGGGTACCAGGTAGGGCAGCGCTTCCTCGGCCGTGGCGACGGCCGTCACTTGCAGGCCCGCCAGTTCCAGCGATTGCCGGGCGCCCTTGCGCACGACGGCATCGTCTTCCACCAGCAGCACTTGCATGCCTTCAAAATTATTTTCGTGCATCGGGTATGTCCCCAGTCTCTGTATTCTTGTCCCCCGGGTCGCAGCTCAGGGTGATGGTAAATTGCGCGCCGCCCCCTTCCGCGGCGCTGCGGTTGCGCACGGCCAAGGCGCTGCCGGCGGCCCGCAGTATGCCTGCACTGATCGACAAACCCAAGCCCAGTCCGTGTTCCTTGGTGGTATAGAAGGGGTCGAAGATCTTGTCCAGCGACGCGAGCGGGATGCCGGGGCCATTATCCGTGATATGCACGATGGCCAGCGTGCCTTCGCGGCGGGCCTGGAACCAGATGTGCACATCCTGTCCTTCCGGCACGGCATCCATGGCGTTGGTGATCAGGTTGGTGAATACCTGTTCCAGGCCGATGGCGTTGCACAGCACGATGATGTCGTCGCCGGACCAGCTTTCATGCAGGGTCAGGCGCTGGGAATTCTTGCGCGTGCGGATTTGCAGCATGGTTTGCGCGAAGGCCTGGCGCACGCTGACGGGCTTGCGGGCATCGTCGCTGCGCCGCGCAAAGCCTTTTAATTGCGAGGTGACGTAGCCGAGGCGCTTGACGAGGTCGGAAATGGTCGACAGGTTGTCGAGGGCATCGTCGATACGCCCGCGCGCCAGAAACACCTTGGCATTGTCGGAAAAGGTCTGCAGGGCGGCCAGCGGCTGGTTCAGCTCGTGCGTGACGCCGGCCGCCATCTGGCCGATGGCCGCCAGCTTGCCGCTTTGCACCAGTTCCGCCTGGGCGTAGCGCAGGGTCTGCTCGGCCCGCTCGCGCTCGGCCACTTCCGCCTGCAGGCGGCCATTCGCGTGCACGAGGTCGGCCGTGCGCTGCTCGACCTTGATTTCCAGCTGTTCATAGGCGCGCGCCAGGGTCTGCTGCGCGTTGAGGCGGTCGGCGATGCGGCGCCGGCGTTGGCGCGCATACATCAGGGCCAGTAGCAGCAGGGCCCAGCCCAGCGCGGCGGCCATGGCCGCGTTGCGGGCCGCCGCGTTGACCTGGTCCAGTTCGGCCAGCACCGTGATCTGCCATGCCAGGGGGCCGAGGGCGCGGTGCACGGCGAGGTAGTCGGCGCTGCCGGACAGGGCCGGCGACTCGCCCGACTGAGGACGCTCCAGTGTCATCACGCTGGCGCCATCGGCGAACTGGCGCTGCACCTTGTGCGGCAGGATGGGCAGGTTTTCTTGCAGGAACTGGCGCTGTGCGCTGATGTCGCTCTTCGCTTCCGGCGCCAGGGGCGCCAGGGTCTTGAACTTGAAGGCGGGGGTGGTGGCCAGAATGATCACGCCATTCGCATCCTTGACCCAGATCTGCTCGCCCGCGCCCGGCGTGCGCCACGATTGCTCGATCCAGTCCAGGTTGACCTTGGCGGCGACGATGCCGAGGATGCGTCCGTCGCGCAGCACGGGCTGAGAAATGAAGTAGCCCGCCTCGAAGGTGGAGGCGCCGATGCCGTAGAAGCGGCCGATGCCGCCCGCGATGGCATTCTTGAAATAGGGACGGAAACCGTAGTTGACGCCCACGTAGGAGCTGCGGTCTTGCCAGTTGCTCGAGGCCAGGGTCGTGCCCTTGTCGTCGAGTACGTAGACGGCAAAGGCGCCCGCGCGGCGGTTGATGTCGATCAGATAGGCATTGATCTGCGCGACCTTGCCGGGCGTGGGCTGCTCCAGCAGCTGGGCCACGGCATCGCTCTGGGCCACGGCCAGGGGCAGGAATTCGTATTTGTTGAGGGCGCCGCCGATGGAGGCCGCATACAGTTCCGCGCGCGAATCGAGCGTGCGGTGCAGTTCATCGAGCTGGCGCTGCTGGACCCAGGCATACGACGCCCACGCCAGCGCGAGCAGCGAACCCACGGCCAGCAGGGGGCCGAGCGCGGGTCTCAGGGGCCATTTGCCGAGTGCCATGGTGCTCCGTGTGTCGGGTTAAGCTTGCGTGTGCCGCAAAGAAGGAATGGTAGTGTACGGCGGGATTCACCCGAATGGGTGAATCCTGATTTACGACTGACATGCAAAGTTGCAGCGTCTGACAAAACCGTAGCTGAAACCCGCAAGTCGAGGACTGGGGTCGGACCTTAAGGTCCGACCCCGATACTTGCTTTCGGGTTTGGCCGCACGACGACTAATCCGCTGTACTTGCCATGGTTTCCGCGTTGTGATGCCTTTGCTGCTCTTCCATCACCATCTCGCCCAGCATGCGTTTCAAGCGGTTGAACTCGGGGTCGCTCGGGTCGCGCGGGCGGGGCAGTTCGATGGCCACGTCGCGCTTGATGGTGCCGGGACGGTAGGTCATGACGATGGTGCGGTCGGCCAGGTAGATCGATTCCTCGATCGAGTGCGTCACAAACACGATGGTGGTGCCGAAGACTTTCCAGATTTTCAGCAATTCATCCTGCAGGTTGCGCCGCGTCAAGGCGTCCAGCGCGCCGAACGGTTCGTCCATCAGCATGATGGGCGAATCGAGGGCCAGCACGCGGGCGATCGCCACGCGCTGGCGCATGCCGCCCGACAAGTCTTTCGGGTAGCGGGCACGGAATTCCGTCAAGCCCAGCATGCTCAGCAGCATGTCGACCCGTTCCTTGATCTCGGCCGGCGTCTTGCCGGCGATTTCCAGGCCGAAGGCGATATTGCTTTCGATGGTCATCCACGGGAACAGCGCGTATTCCTGGAACACCATGCCGCGGTCGGGGCCGGGCTCGGTGATCAGCTTGCCGCCGGCCAGAATCTGGCCCGACGTCGGCTGCGAAAAGCCGGCGATGGCGTTGAGCAGGGTCGACTTGCCGCAGCCGGACGGCCCCAGCAGGCAGATGAACTCGCCGCTGGCGATTTCCAGGTTGATATCCTTCAGGGCGATGACGTCGGCGCCGCCCGTGGTGAAGATTTTATTGACTGCGTTGATGCTGATGGTGGTCATGGCCGTTCCTCTCAGTGTTCCAGGCCGCGGTGCCACTGCAGCAGATGATTATTCAGGGCATTCATGGCGATATCGATGGCCAGGCCGAACAGGCCGATGGTGAACATGCCGGCGATAATCTTGTCAGACCAGAAATACTCGCGTGCTTCCAGGATGCGGAAACCGAGGCCGCTATTGACGGCGATCATCTCCGCCACGATCACGACGATGAAGGCCGTGCCCATGCCGATGCGCGCGCCGGCCAGGATATACGGCGTGGCGGCCGGCAAAATGACGCGGCGGAACATCGTCATCTGGCTGGCGCCCAGGTTGCGCGCGGCGCGGATGTAGATGCCGTCGACCTGGCGCACGCCGGCGATGGTGTTCATCAGTACGGGGAAGAAGGAACCGATGCTGATCAGGAAGAAGGCGGGCGGGTTGCCCAGGCCAAACCACAAGATCGCCAGCGGAATGTAGGCGATGGGCGGAATCGGGCGCAGCACCTGCACCAGCGGGTCGAACAGTTTATAGATGGTCTTGTTCGTGCCCATCAGCAAGCCCAGCGGCAAGGCCAGGCCGGCGCCGATGGCAAAACCGCCCAGCACGCGCGACAGGCTGGCCCAGGCGTCGTGCGGCAGTTCGCCGGAGAACATCCACACGAGATAATTGCCCGCTTCCGGCGTGTACGCTTGCAGCGGCATCAGGTATTCATACCACTTCACCAGCACGGCCACGGGCGAGGGCAGGATTTGCGGATTGATCCAGCCGAAGGTGGACATGGCTTGCCACAGCAGCAGCACGGCCACGGGCACGGCGGCACCGTGCGCGAAGCGTTTCATCATTTGTATATTCATCGTGACACTTTCCGATTAGCGAGGTCGTGGTTAGCGTGGGACATAGGACTTCTTGGCTTTTTCAAGCAGGTCCAGCTTGACCCAGTCCTTGGCGGCAGGCGGCTTGGCCATGCGGCCCACGCCGAACTTCACCATGTAGTCGGTGGTCAGCTGCACGTGGCTCTGGGTGATGTCTTCCGTGAAGATGGCGTTGTCGATGGCGTCGCGGTAATCCTCGCTCGTGATCTGGTTCTTGAACATGGATTCGCGCACGTATTTTTCCGCCAGTTTCGGGTCGGCCAAAAACGCCCGGGTGGCGGCGACGAAGCAATCCATGAAGCGCTGGGCCACGGCAGGTTTCTCTTTGTACATCTTTTCCGTCATCACGAGGGCGCGCACGGGCTCGCCCAGCGGCGTGTCATACGGCTTGATGATGGCCGAGCCGTATTTCTTGTGGATCGCTTGCGTGGAATACGGCTCGGACTGGCTCATGGCGTCGATATCCTTGGTCAACAGGGCCTGGTTCAGGTCCGGGTAGCCCATGTACAGGATCTGCACGTCCTTGCCCGGCTTGTCGGACCAGGTCAGCTTGGCCTTCGTCAGTTCGGCAAACAGCAGGATTTCCTGCGGGCCGCCGCGCGTGACGCCGACTTTCTTGCCTTTCAGGTCGGCGATGCCCTTGATGTTCAGGTCGGGACGGCCGACGATCTGCACGCCGCCCTTGGCGAAGCCGCCCACGAGGTAGACGGGCAAGCCCGTGGCGCGGCCCGTGATGGCCGCTTCCAGCGCGCTGGCCGAGACGTCGACTTCGCCGGCGATCATGGCGGGCACGATATCGAGGCCCTTGGCGAAGATGCGCTCCTCGATCTTCAAGTCATATTTGGGGGCGATTTCCTTCATGTAGGCAACGGCGCCGTAATGGGCGAATTTCAGGTTGCCCAGGCGTACGACGTCGGCCGCATGGACGGCCAGCGGGAATTGCGCGGCCAGCGCGACGGCGACGGCCAGGGCCTTGGTGTTCAGGAAGGACGAGATGCGGAAGGTGCTTGCCATGCTGTTGTCTCCAAAAAAGGTAGATGGTTTTTATATGGGGTGAGGCTGCCGCTCTGTGGCGGTTATGAAAATATAAAAGCATCTTCCGTGCCAGTGGAGCGCATTTTGGCGTTTATTGCAAGTGATTGTTTCTAAAGGTTTAATTTGCATCTATTGAAACGCGGAAATATTGCGATTCCGCTTTTCCGCACGGAGCGGGGGAATGGCGTGCGGATTGTCGCATTGCCGGGGGAGGGGCGGGGGAGCCTAGGCGGCTGGCTGGGGGACGCCGGATGGAACCTAAGTGGCGCGGGCCACTCCAACCGTAAAAAAACGCGTTGCAAAAAAGCCGGCAACGCGTAACTCCCCCGTGGAGTAGGGACGGCGCCGCGCGGGCGCCTGTGGGATGGCCCGTGCCGGGCTTATTTTGCCGGTGCCGTGGCGGGCGGCAGCGCAGGGGCGGTGGCAGGGTCGGTCAGGGGCGCCGGCGGCGTGGTATTGCCCGGTCCCGCTTCCGGCATGGCCGGCGTGACGGGGGCGGGCATCACCTGCGGCGCGGAGGCGGGGTTGGGCGCCGTTTCGGGCAGCGGCGCTTCGGCGGGTTTTTTACAGGCGGACAGGGTGAGCAGGGCGGCGGCGGCCAGCAGGCAGGCGATTTTCATGATGCTTCCTTTGCAAGAGTTGTCGCAACGCGAACAGCAGGCGGTGCCAGGAGCCAGGTGCAGCGATCGTCACCGGGGCAGCGCAGGCACCGCGCATGAGGCTTGAATTTATTGCAAGATCGCAGGCGCTTCTGTTCGCTATTTCACCTAGCGGGGCCAATACTGGCCGGGATGCGCTTGCGCGCGGGGGGAGGCGCGGCTGGGGGCACGGGTGAGCGAAGGAATCGGGGAAGGACGCGGCGAGGGGAAGGACGCGGCGAGGGGAAGGAATCGGCGGGGGGAAGCAAGCGGCGAGAAAATAATTCCACATGGAAATATTTTTCACTTTCTTGCTTCTAATGTTCGTTAACGCACAGACCAGGAGGGGGGGCGCTGGCATTCTGTGGTCAGACGCCCTGGATTTGTGGCTTTCTGGCATAAAAATTGCCAAGAATTTAACAATCCGGGCTACCGGTAATCGTTAAAAAAGGAGTATTCAAATGCATGCAATGACTCAGTCTCACGTGAAGAGCGAATTAAAGGCAGCGCACCAGGAACTTCGTAGCCCCGAAAAAGGCTCGCAAATGGTCGAACGTGCAGCACCGATCCCTCCGGAGCGCATGAATCCCATTTCCATGGCACCGATCGAGCGCGTGCGTTCCACGTCCGCCACCCTGCGCCGCATCGAAAACATGCAAAAGCTGATCGGCGAACTGTCGCTGCGCGAAATGCTGGCTGACGAAATCGCGTGGTTCCTCAAGTTTTCGCCATCGGGCGCCCGCAAATACATCCGCGACCTGCGCGAAGCGGGCGTGATCGAACTGGCCCGCTACATCGAAGGCACGGCTACCTACCTGGGCAAGGCAGTGTACCAGCTGACCCCCGACCCTGAGCGCGTGCGTGCCTTCCTGGCCGCCATCGTGCAGCCGAAACGCGAAGGCGCGCCACCGCGCAAGGACCGTCCTGGCCTGCGCGAGCAGAGCATGGCAGGCAGCGGCCGCCACTTCCACATCCTGGCCGATGACACGCATTACGCCATCCGCGTCAACCGTGGTCCCGTCACGCGCGATCCGCTCGTGGCTGCCCTGTTCGGCGCGCCGCAGCAAAAGTCGGCCGAGTAAGGCCGGGCTGAGCCGAACCGCGCGGCGGGCGGCCAGCGATGCGCACCGGCCCGGCGCAACCGTACTGAAGTACGGTTGCGCGGCCTGGCCGTACATCGGCCGCTGGCGTTGTAAGGTGTTGTGACGTTGTAATGAAAGCCGGGTCCAGCCCCGGCTTTTGGCGTTGCGGCAAGCCCTTGCACGTAGTCGGATTGAAAAGACTGCAAGCATCCCCATGTGGGCTGGACTGCCGCCCGCGCCTGCGGGTTCACTTGAAGGAGCTTGCCTTGCCTGCCCATGCCGCCATGTTGTCCTCCTGCCCCCTGGCCTTGAAACGGGCTGCCGCATGAACCCGCTCCTGTGGATCGCCCTCGTCACGGCTGCCATCGTCTTTTCCCTGTGGTTCCCCCGCTGGCGCCTGAAACGTGCTTTGGCGAAACCCTTGCCGCCCGAAGGGCTGGCCGTGCTGGAAACGAATATTCCCGTCTACCGCCGCATGCCGGCGCCCCTGCAGGCACAATTGCGCCGCCTCGTCGTGCAATTCCTGTATCAGAAGAAATTCGTCGGCTGCGGCGGCCTGGAAATCACGGACGAGATGCGCTACACCATCGCCGGCCAGGCGTGCTTGCTGCTGCTGAATCGCCAGACGCAGGTGTACCCGGAACTCGACACCATCCTCGTCTACCCCACGGAATTCATCGTCAGGCGCGATGAAGTGGGGCCGGGCGGCGTCGTCACGCCCTCGGCGAACGGTTTATTGGGCGAATCCTGGGGCGATGGCCGCGTGGTGCTGGCCTGGGACCACGTGCAGCGGGGCGCCGCCGACTGGACGGATGGGCACAATGTCGTGCTGCACGAATTCGCCCACCAGCTCGACAGCGAATCGGGCGCCGCGAACGGCGCGCCCTACCTGCCCAGCGTGTCCAGCTACCGCAGCTGGGCCACCGTGCTGTCGCGCGACTTCGACAACCTGCGCCACGACGCCATGGTCCAGCAGCAAAGCGTGATGGACCATTACGGCGCCACGAATCCCGCCGAATTCTTTGCCGTGGCGACGGAAACCTTCTTTGAAAAGCCGTACCAGATGGCCGAGCACCACGAAGCGCTGTACGCGCAATTGCTGCAGTACTACAAGGTCGACCCGCGCGACTGGATGGCGCCGCCTGCCGAGCCGGAACACATGGCTGCGCCGTTTCCCAGCTACGCGCCGCACTGGTAGCGGCCCTTCAGCCCAGCAGCCGCCGTTTCAGCGCGGGATAGCTGCTGCGCGACACGGGGATGCCCGTGCTCGTGTGCGTGTCGAGCGCGTATTTGCCGCCCGCGCCGATCAGCAGGCGCTTGAAGCCCAGGCTGTTGACGAGGTAGGAGCGGTGCACGCGCAGGAAGTGGGGCGGCAGCAGGGCCATGAGCTTGTCGATGGCCAGGTCGTGGAAGCACTGTTCGCCGCTGCGCAGCACGATATTGCTGTAGTGGCCATCGGCCTGCACGTGGTCGATCTCGGCCACGGCGATCCATTCCACGGCGCCCCGCTTCTTCACCGCCAGCGAGGCGGCGCCGGCCTGCCGCTCCGTATAGCGCTGCAAGGCCTTGTGCAGGCGTTCGCGGCTGAAGGGCTTGGCAACGAAATCGAGCACGCCGAACTCGAAGGCCGTGATCGAGCGCTCCGCGTGGGCCGAGACGATGATGGTCTGGAAGCCGGCGCTGCCCGCCAGGCGCAGCAGGTCATAGCCGTCGGCGCCGTGCAGATGCAAATCCAGCAGCAGCAAGTCGACTTGCTCCTGTCCCTGTCCCTGCCCCTGCGCCAGGGCTTCCAGGGCCTGCTCCACGTTGTCGTGCAGCGTCAGCCGGGCGAGCCGGGCGCCAAAATGGGCGCGCACCTCGCGTTCGAGGCCTTGCGCGATCAGCGGTTCATCTTCCAGTATCAATACATGCATGGCGCCGCCGGCAAGGTAAAGGTGAGGTGCCAGCCCGCCGCATGCCGTTCGCTGGCATAGCGGGCGGCATCGCCGAATACGGCGTGCAGGCTGGCGCGGATGTACTGTTCCCCGAGGCCGCTGCCGGCGTGCGGGCGTGCCGCGCCCTGCGGCAGGGACAGGGTGAGCACCTGCGTCTGCGCGAGCCTGGCGCTGTGCAGCACGAAGTGGGCGCCGTGGCGGTAGCGGTTGTGGCTGAACGCGTTTTCCAGCGCCGTCAGCAGGAGGGCGGGCGGCACGCGGATGTCCGCCGCCGCGCCATCGACCTGCAGGCTGCAGGGCTGCTGCAGCCGCGTGGCCATGATGTCCAGGTAGTTGTGGCACAGGGCCAGTTCCTGCGCCAGGGCAATGCTGGGCTGCTGCGCAAATTCGTTGAGCATGCGCAATTCACTGCCCAGGGCCTCAATGAAGGTTTCGGCCGCATGCGGCGATTGTGCGTTGAGTTCGCTGATCAGGCTCAGGGAATTCATCAGGAAATGCGGTTGCATGCTCTTGCGCAAGAGCTGGTTTTCCAGCTGCTGCGCGCGCGCCGCGCTGTCCCGTTCGCGCAGCAGCTGCGCCAGCAGCTGGGCGCACAGGGGCAAGAGCAGCAGGCACACGACAACGGCAAATCCCCCCTCGGCAAATTGCCTGTCCGCCAGGCCGAACAGGGCGCACGCCGCCACCGCGATGGCCGTGCCGCTCCGGCTGCCGGGCAGGCGGTGCCGCAGGGCAGCCACGTTCATGCCCAGGCTGGCCGTCAAGCCGGCGATAAACATCAGCCGGCACTGGCTGTCGAAATGCGTGGCCAGCGCGCCCGCCAGGGCGATGCCCGGCAGCAGCAGGGCGGCCGCCAGCCAGGCCCGGCGGTAGCGGTAGGCCGCGTGGAAATACAGCGGCAGCAGGGCGGCAAACAGCCAGGTGAGGCCGCTGACGGCATACAGGCGCGCAAGATGCACGGGATAGGCGTAGCCGGCAATGCCACGCCAGCTTTCCGCCACCAGCAGCAGGGCGGCGGCCAGGCACAGCGCCGAAAACACGGCCCAGTGCGGGTGGCGCCGGTAGCGCAGGGTCAGGCCCAGGAAGAGCAGGGCGATGGCGCCCAGCGCGCCGGCCAGCAGCAGCGGCGGCAGCTTGCGCCACGCTAGCGCCGCCTGGTAGGCTTGCTGCTCCTGCAGCCATAGCGCATGCAATGGCGTGTCCAGGCGCGCCGGCACCCGTTGCGTCGACAGCCGCAGGCGCAGCCGGTGCGTGCCGGCGGCCAATTGCCGTGGCGCCAGGGGGAAGGCCACATCGATGTTGCCCGGGCGTTCGTCGGCCGCGCGGGACGCCGGCTGGCCATTGCTGCCGATCAAGACGCCATCGAGCCATAGCTCGCTGGCAGCCAGCGCCGACAGCACCAGCACCTGCGTGGACGCCGGCGTGGCGGCCAGGACCAGGTCGCGCTCGACGCACAGCAGCTGGCCCCGCTCGAGCAGCTGGTGCAGCGGGGCGTCGGGCGCCGCAGGACCGCTGCCGCAGGCGCGCCAGCCATCGTCGAGCGCCAGCCTGGCCATGCCCATGGCAAGGGAGGGCAGGGCCAGGCAGCACAGCAGCAGGGCGCGGAGGAGTGGGGGCATGGCGGGCATTGTAGCTGCTTATTTGCAACATATTCGCGCTCGCCCGTGCCGTTCATGCGGACAGCGTGCATTTCGTGCACGGCCCGCCACCGGCGCGCGAAATCCTTTTACCATGCAGCAGCGCCGCGCGGTGGACGGGGCGATACGGGGGAAAGATCGATGATGCAATGCAGCAAATATGACTGGTCCGCCGGCGCGCTCGCGCTGGCGCTGCTATGCGGCCTGGCGCAGGCCGGCTCCGCGCATGCCGCCGGCGCCGCCTCGGCGCCTTCCGCCGCGCTGGCCGCGCGCCTGGCCGCTTTCGACGGCTGGGTGGCGCAGCGCATGGCCAGGGAGCGCATGCCGGGCATGACCATCGGGTTCATGCAGGACGGGGTGACATGGGTGCAGGGCTATGGCTATGCCGACCTGGAAAACCGGGTGCCGGCGACGCCCCGGTCCAGCTATCGCCTCGCTTCCGTCACCAAGCCCATGACGGCGGTGGCCATCCTGCAACTGGTGGAGCAGGGCAAGGTCGACCTCGATGCGCCCGTGCAGGCCTATGTGCCGTATTTCCCCGTGAAGGCGTTTCCCGTGACGGTGCGCCAGCTGCTGGGCCACCTGGGCGGCATCGACGCCTACCGCGATCCCCAGGCCGAGCAGCATTTCAAGGAACACAAGACGACGCGCCAGTCCATCGCCGTCTTCGAGCAGTTCGACCTGATCGCCGAGCCCGGCACGCGCTACCGTTACACCAGCTACGGCTACAACCTGCTGGGCGCCGTCATCGAAAGCGCCTCGGGCGAAAGCTATGGCGGCTACATGCGGCGCCACGTGTGGCAGCCGCTGGGCATGGACGCCACCGTGATGGACGACCCCGATGCCGTGATCGCCCACCGCGTGCGCGGCTACCGGCTGGCCGGCACGCAGGTGCGCAATGCGGAATTCGTCGACATCAGCAGCCGCTTCTCGGCCGGCGGCACGCGTGCCAGCGTGCCCGACATGCTGGCCTTCGGCCAGGGCATCCACGACGGCAAGGTGCTCTCGGCGGCCAGCCTGGCGGCCATGGTGCAGCCCATGGCCACGCACGCGGGCCGCCTGACGGACTACGGCATGGGCTGGGAAACGTATCCCACGGGCGGGCGCTACGTCATTTCGCACAGCGGCCAGCAGCCGGAAACGGCGACCTACCTGTTCAGCTTTCCGTCGCGCCGGCTGACGCTTGCCGTCGCAGCCAACCTGGAGCGGGTGAATACGGAAGCGTTCGCGCAGCGCCTGTTCGAGGTGGTCACGGGCGAGCCGTGGCAGCTGAAAACCTATGTTGCCGATGCCGCCGCGCAGCGCCATTACCGCGTGGCGCAGGGCCTGTTCGAGGAGGGCCGCGCGTACGCCGAGCGCACGCAGGCACCCTATGCGGACGGGGCCGCCACGCGCGCCGCCTTCCAGCAGATCAACGGGCAAGCCCTGGCGCCCGACGCCGCGGCGGCGCGCCCCTTCATCGACGCGGCCCGCCATCCGGCCGGCGGCCGCGTTTTCCTGGCGGCCGGCGCCAGCATGGCCGAGGTATTGCGCGCATCGGGCGTCGACCTGAACCAATACTCGCGCGGCGGCGCGCTGGCCTTTGCGCGCGACTACGTGCTGCTGTCGCAAGGCGCGCCGGCCGGCGCGCTGCCCCGCTTCGAGCCCGCCTTCGAGCAAGCCGTCGTGGCCCTGGCAGGCAGCTGGGACCGCACGGGGGCCATCGCCTGGCCGGCGGCGCCCGTTTCCGTCGCCACGCTGGACGCGACCTTGCGCGCGGCCTTCCGCGGCCAGCGCGCCTATCCCGATTTCATGCCCGAGCTGCTTGAGCTGGCGCAAACGGCGGCTGCGCGGGGCGACGCCGGCGACGCGCTGGCGGCGGGCAGGCTGGCCGTGGCCCTGTATCCGCTCAGCGATGGCGCGCACGCGCTGCACGGCCTGGCCTTGCTGCGCGCCGGCGCCACCGACGCGGGCATCGCCGCGCTGCGCGTGGCGCTGGAACGCGACCCGCTGGGCGCGGCCAGCCCGGCGGCGCTGAACGGCGCTGCCTACCGGCTGCAAGGCGAAGGCGCCATCGGGCCGGCGACGGCCGTGCTGCAGGCGGCCGTGCGGCTGCATCCGCGCGACGCCAACCTGCACGACAGCCTGGGCGAGTTGTATGCGGAGCAGGGGCTGCGCGCGCAGGCCCTGGCGGCGTACGGGCAGGCATTGCGGCTCGATCCCCGCTATCCGGGCGCGGCGGGGGCGAAGGCGGCGATGCGCCAGCTGGGCGGCGAGAGCGGCGTGGCCACGCCATGATGGCGCTTAGATGATTTACGCATAAACAAGGGTGAAAAGATTCCTTTTTGGAAATAAGGACGCTGCGGTCTAATGGCGGCATTGACAGCCACCCGAGGAATCCCATGCAGACCCGTCTACATTTCGCCGCACTGTTGCTTACCAGCGTAGCCTTTGTCCAGGTGGCGCAAGCCGACCAGCTGGCCAGCATCAAGGCGAAGGGCGAACTGGTCTGCGGCACCCTGGGCACGGACGAACCGAACAGCTTCATCGACGCCAGGTCGCGCGAGCTGGTCGGCTATGAAGTGGACCTGTGCCGGGCCATTGCCAAAAGCCTGGGCGTCAAGCCGGTGGTCAGGCAGCTGGCCGTGGCGGCCCGCATCCCCGAACTGCAGCAGGGCCGCATCGACATCCTGACGGCGTCCCTGACGCACAACAAGGAGCGCGAGGCGCTGATCGACTTTTCCCTGTCCACCTTCTACACGGGCCAGCGCGTGCTGGTGAAAAAGAGCAGCAATATCACCAGCATCGCGGGACTGGCCGGCAAGAAAGTGCTGACCGTCAAGGGCGGCACGCAGGAGCCGAATATCCGCAAGGCCGTGGCCAACGTGGACGTGGTGACGTTCGAGACGGCGGGCCAGGCTTACCTGGGCTTGCAGCAAGGCAAGGGCGTCGGCTATGTCGACGATGAAGTGTCCCTGCTGAACAACTACGCCAAGCTGGGCGCCGCGCAAAAGGATTACCTTGTGCTGCCGCAAAACATCAGCCAGGAAGTCTTTGCCTTCGGCATCCGCAAGGGGGAGAAGGGCTTGAAGACGGCCGTCGACAACGTCCTGCGGGGGCTGGAAAAATCGGGCGAGGCTGAAGCACTGTTCTTCAAGTGGTATGGCCCCACGAGCAATGTGAAATTCCAGAAGCGCACCTTCAAGATCGAATCGGACAAGATCGACGCCTGAGCAAACCTGCTGCGCGGCACGCTTTGCGGCCTGCGATGCTCACCGGCTCGGCGCCCCCGTGCTCCGGCGCGGTGGTGCTTCCTGGCCGCAAATCACTGCCGCTCGCCACGGTTTTCTTAGGCATCAATGATATTTCACCATCATGCTCCAATTTGATCTGAACTTTCTGCTGGCCGGCGACTACCGCGACTGGCTGCTATCCGGCCTGCTGCTGTCGCTGCGCCTGATGGGCATGACCCTGCTGCTGGCCCTGCCGCTGGCGTGCGGCGTGGCCATGCTGCGCCTGGCGCCGTCGCGCCTGCTCAACGGCCTGGGCGCCGCGTATGTCGAGCTGATCCGCAACGTGCCCTTGCTGGCCCATTTCCTGTTCTGGTACTTCGGCGCGCCCGAGCTGCTGCCCGAGGCGTGGAAGGAACGCTTGTATGCCGGCAATATCGAAGCCGTCAGCGCCGTCACGGCCCTGACCCTGTACACGGCCGCCTACATGGCGGAAGACATCCGCAGCGGCATCCGCGCCATCCCCGCCCAGCAATTCGAGGCGGGCCGGGCGCTGGGTTTCAGCTTTCTCGCCACCATGCGCCTGTGCATCCTGCCGCAAGCCTTGCGTCTGGCCGCGCCGCCGCTGCTGTCGCAGACCCTGACCCTGTGGCAAAACACCAGCATCGCCACCGTCATCGGCGTGGCCGAGCTGATGTACCAGACGCAGCGCGTGGAGGCGGCCTCGTTCCGCAGCGTGGACGCTTTCGTCTTTGCCAGCCTGGCTTACCTGGCCGTCTCGCTGCTGATCGCCGGCCTGGCGGCCCTGCTGCACAGGAAGGTGGCCTGATGCTGGAACTGATCCACGATTACTGGCTGTATTTTCTCGTCGGCCGCTATCCGCAGGGGCCGCTGGGCGGCCTGGCGCTGACGGTGCTGCTGGCCAGCCTGGCGCTGGTGCTGAGCCTGCCGCTGGGCTTGTTGCTGGGTCTGGCGCGCCTCAGCTCCTGGCGCCTGCTGCGCTGGCCCGTGGCCGCGCTGATCCACGTGGTGCGGGGCATTCCCCTGCTGCTGGTGATCTTCTGGGCCTACTTTTTCCTGCCCGGTATCACGGGGCATGAAAGCGGACAGTTCGGCACCATGCTGGCCGCCCTCGTCCTCTTCGACGGCATTTACCTGGCCGAGATCGTGCGGGCGGGCGTGCAAGCCGTGCCGCGCGGACAGGTGGAGGCGGCCCGTTCGCTGGGCCTGAATTATCTGGACAGCATGCGCCAGGTCGTGCTGCCGCAGGCGCTGCGCCACATGCTGCCCTCGCTGGTGAACCAGTTCGTCTCCACCATCAAGGAAACCTCGCTGGGCTACATCATCGGCCTGGCCGAGGTGTCCTTCATCGCCTCGCAAATCAACGGCCTCGTGCTGACCAAGCCCGTGCAAGTGTATTTCCTGCTGGGCATGACGTACTTTGTGTTGTGTTTCAGCCTGTCGCGCGCCGCCTTCTGGCTCGAGCGGCGCCAGGCGCGTCTCCTGAAAGCGGCTGCATGATTACCTTTGACAACGTCAACAAATACTATGGCGAGTATCACGCCTTGCGCAACATCAATGAGCACGTGGCCAAGGGCGAGGTGCTGGTCGTGTGCGGGCCGTCCGGCTCCGGCAAGTCGACCCTGATCCGCACCATCAACCGCCTGGAGCCTGTCGCGTCGGGGCGCATCGCGGTGGCGGGCCAGGACATCCACGCGCCGGGCCTGGACGTGAACGCGTTTCGTTCGCAGATCGGTTTTGTCTTCCAGCAATTCAACCTGTTTCCCCATTTGTCGGTGCTGGACAATTGCGCGCTGGCGCCGCAGCGCCTGCGCGGCCTGGGCCACAAGGAAGCGCAGGAGCGGGCGCTGGCCCTGCTGGAACGGGTGGGCCTGGCGCACAAGGCCCGCGCCATGCCGGCGTCCCTGTCGGGCGGCCAGCAGCAGCGGGTGGCGATTGCCCGCGCACTGGCCATGCAGCCGCCGCTGATGCTCTTTGATGAACCGACGAGCGCGCTGGACCCGGAAATGGTGGGCGAGGTGCTGCAGGTGATGCGCGACCTGGCGCGTGACGGCATGACGATGGTGTGCGTGACGCATGAAATGGGCTTTGCCCGCGACGTGGCCGACCGGGTCTGGTTCATGGACCACGGGCAAGTGCTGGAGCGGGCCGCGCCCGAGGATTTCTTTGCGCGGCCGCAACATGCGCGCGCACAACAATTCCTGTCGGATATTCGCAGCCCGTTCAGCGCGAGCGCGTGAATGAGCGCATGATTGCGTCTATGAGTGAGTGGCTGTGTGCGCAAGCGAACGGTATCCCGGCGTTGTCCGGCGCACGCTATCGAGGCGGCGCATGGTGCGCCAGCAGCCGACGAGGAGGGCCGTATCATGTCACGCATCATCGCAGGTCATTTTCAATTGCAGGAGCAGATCGACGCCGCGCGCGCCGCGCTGAACCAGGCGGGGTTTCCCGACAGCCGCATCAGCGCCTTTTTCGTGAACCAGCCGGGACAGCATGATCTGCACGCGCTGGGCGGCGACCGCGACATGTCGCCGGGCGCCAGGGAAACGCCCACGGGCGTGGTGGAAGGCGTGGCCGTGGGCGCCGCGGTGGGCGCCGGCATCGGCGCGGCCACCACCCTGGCGACGGGGCCGCTGGGTCCCGTGGTGGGGGCGCTGGTGGGCGCCCACGTGGGCTCGCTGTACAGCTTCAACAAGATGAAGGAGGCGGGCGAGTCCGAAGGCAATGGCGAAAACCGCCACCAGCCCCGCCATCCCGGCATGCTGATCGCCGTGGCGCTGGGCGGGCTCGACGAGCGCGAACGGGCGCTCGAGGCGCTGCACCGGCTGGGCGCCGAGCATATCGAGGAAGCGCAGGGCACGATCGCCAATGGCGATTGGCACGACTTCGACCCGCTCAGCATTCCCGTGCTGGTGGCGTGAGCGGGCGCGCCGGCCGCGCACCATGCATAAATGCCGCGCTGCACGAAATTTAGGTATTATTCTTGTTAGTATGATTAATGAATGCCGACAGGGATAGTTCCGTGCGCCCCAAGCAAGACTGGACCCAGGTGACTGCCCGCAATACTTGCCTCGCATGCTAACGAGTATGGATAGGAGGGCGCGTCATGACACAGGCATGGTTCATTCTGACACGGGCCGACGGGCGCGACATCTGCGCGCCGTCGCCGGCACAGCTGGCCGATGCGCTGGCCGAGGTCTACCGGGGCACCGCCGTCGCGCCCGATGGCAGCCCGGCCGCCGTCCTGTTGCGTTTTGGCTACGATGACGGCTTGATGTATCAGGTCGAGGTCGCTAGCGGAGGCGAAGTCACTTTCGAGGAATGGTCGGACCGCGATTGCGAAATCGCCCTGGCCAGCCCGCGCCGCATGTCGGCCCTGCCGCAGGACGATGCCCTGCAGCTGTGGCAGTGGCTCACGCAGCGCCAGGTGGCGAAGATCCGCAGCCAGCCCTGGCAGGGCAGCTAGCTTGCCCCTGCCAGGGCGCGGCCTAGTGCGCCATCAGCACGGGGATCGTCATGCTCTGCAGTATCGTGCGCGTGACGCCGCCCAGGATGGTTTCGCGCAGGCGCGAATGGCCGTAGGCACCCATCACCAGCAGGTCGGCCGACAGGTCGGCCGCGTGCGACAGCAGGGCTTCGCCGATATCGCCGCGCCGCACGCCCCCGCCATCGAGCAAATGCACGCGCGCGTCCACGCCGTGGCGCGCCAGGTATTGCAGCAGTTCCGCGCCCGGCTGTTCGCCGTGTTCGGCCGCATGCACCTGGGCATCGAAGATGGCCACGTGCACCTGTTCGGCGCGCTGCAGCAGGGGCAGGGCGGCGCTGACGGCGCGGCTCGCCTCCTTGCTGGCATTCCAGGAAATGAGCACCTTGCGCGCGGCCGCGGGCGGCGCCAGCATGGGCAAGGGCGGCGCATACGGCACGATCAGCACGGGCCGGCCCGAATGCAGCAGCACGTAGGCGGGGAAATCGCGCATCACGGACGGCGACTTGTCCTTGGCATTGTACTGGCTGATGACCACCAGGTCCGCGTAGCGGGCCAGTTGGCTGATGCCGCCCGCCGCTTCGTCGTCGACGACGCGCTGCTCGTATGAGGCGACGCCGGCCGAACGCACCTGCGGCTCGAAGCCGTCCAGGGCGCGCGCGGCCCGTTCACGCAGGAAATTGAGGTGCAGCGCCAGGTTCGGATCGGCGTCGAGGTCGGGCTGGTTCTGGTACAGCAGGCGCGACACGCCCGTCATGGACACGCCTGTCAGGTGGCCGCCGCACGCTTGCGCGATGCTGGCGGCCGCGTCGATGCGGGCGCCGCGGCTGGCGCTGTCGTCAAGGTGGAGCAACACGGTTTTATACGTCATGGCCTGACCTCTCGCTGTGGAGTAAGCCCTATTCTGGCACAGACCGGGGCGCCGGCCGCGCACGCGTGCGGCCGGCGCGGCGCATCAGCTCATGCCGATGATGATGATGTCGGCGTCGCAGTTGCGGTAATGAATCACGATAATGATGATGCGCCGCAATTGCGCAGCCCGCTGCGCCACCTCCATCATGGCGCGGTCGGCGCGGTTCTTCATCGTCACCTGCACTTGCGAGGCGTCGCTGACGGGGATGCCCATGGCTTTCAGCGCCGCCTTCGGGTTGGCCATCAGGGCCAGCGCATGATGCGGATCGAGTTCCGCCTGATGCAGCGATTCCACGTCGCTCATGCCCGGATTGATGTCGTTGAACAAGTCCCTCAATGCTTCTGTGTCGTCCTGGATTTCCATCGCGTTCTCCTTTGGATCATGCCATCAGGCAAGGACTGTCCGCCTTGCCTGCCGAGGTGCCATCACCTCTTTGATGAGTATGGTTTTGATAATTTTTTGCATATGGACACAGCGCAGACGAACGCGGCTATAAGCAGGCCGAGCCTTTGATCTGGCGCAATGCCAGCTTCAAAAGTGCCACCTACACTTGATCCCACGCAGAACAACCATAACAAGCGGGGAGAGACGGCAATGAAGGAACAAAAGGTAGCGCTGGTGACGGGCGGCCTGGGCACGGCCTTGTGCCGGCGCCTGCACGATGCGGGCATGGTGGTGGTGGCGGCCCACACGCCGGGCAATCCGCGCGTGGAACACTGGCTCGATGAACAGCATGCGCAGCAGTATTGCATGCATCCGCTGCCCCTCGACGTGACGGACTTCGCCGCCTGCAGCGAGGCCGTGGCGCGCGTGCTGGCGCAGTTCGGCAGCGTCGACGTGCTGGTGAACAATGCCGGCATCACGCGCGACCAGAGCATGCGCAAGATGGAATTGCCGCACTGGGCCGACGTCATGCGCACCAACCTCGACAGCCTGTTCAACATGAGCAAGCAGGTGCTCGAACCCATGCTGCAAAAGCGCTGGGGCCGCATCATCAATATTTCTTCCGTGAATGGACAGAAGGGCGCGTTTGGCCAGTGCAATTACGCGGCCGCCAAGGCGGGCGTGCACGGCTTCAGCAAGGCGCTGGCGCTGGAAGTGGCGCGCCACGGCATCACCGTCAACACGGTGTCGCCCGGCTATCTGCGCACGCAGATGGTGACGGCCGTCCCCGCCGAAATCATGGAAACGAAGATCCTGCCGCAGATTCCCCTGGGCCGCCTGGGCGAGCCGGGCGAAGTGGCGGCACTGGTGGCCTACCTGGCGTCGGACGAGGCGGCCTTTGTCACGGGCGCGAACATCGCCATCAATGGCGGGCAGCACATGAGTTGAGCGGGCGCGCTTGCAGCAGGGCAGTGGAGGAGACCCGCCCGCTCAGCCGGCACGCACGATGCGGGCGAGGGGCGGCAGCAGTACGGCAGTGCAGCAACAGGTGACAAAGGCAGCAAACAGAGGCAGCAAACAAAGGCTGCAAACAAAGGCTTCAATCAAAGGCTGCAAACAGAGGCAGCAAACAAAGGCTGCAAACAGAGGCAGCAAACAAAGGCAGCAAGCAAGGGGCAGGGCAGCGATGCTATGCCCCTTGTGGCGATGCTGGGGGCACGGCTGGGTCACGGCTGGGTCACGGCCGGGGCGTCAGGGTACGCCGCGCCCGGCTTTTTCCAGCCGCGTCTGGCAATCGATGCACAGCCGCGCTTCCGGGCGGGCGTTCAGGCGCGACAGGCCGATGGCTTCGCCACAGTTGTCGCACAGGCCGTAGCTGCCGTCGGCAAACCTGGCCAGCGCCTGCTTGATGCTGGCCAGCTGCGCCAGATTGTGCTCGGCCGCTTCGCTGACGAGGTCGTTCAACGTGCGCACGCTGGCATTGTCGGCCGGCGAGGCTTCGATTTCATTGAGCAGCGAGGCGCGCGCGTCGGCTTCGGCCATTTCGCTGTCGATCTGCTCTTGCAGCGCCTGCTTGCGCTGCTCCAGCACGCCGCGCAGGCGCTGGAGCTGGTCTTGCGGCAATCCATTCATGGCAGTCACCCGGTAGAGGTCTCCCACCCATCATGGTAGTCCAAGATCGCCATGTCTGCTTGCGCTGGCACCCGCGCCGCGTTTGAGGTGGCGCAGGTGGGCCGCGGCGAATCTATGCTGGATTTTTCAGGCAGTTGATCATCCAGGCGACGCCGAACTGGTCTTTCAACATGCCGAAGCGCTGGGCCCAGAAGGTTTCCTGCAGCGGCATCTGGATGCTGCCGTCGCGCCCCAGGGCGTCGAAAGCCCGTTCCGCTTCCTCCGGCGTATCGAGGGTCAGGCAGACGGAGCAGCCGCTCATGCCCTTGGCGGCATCGCCGGGACAGCCGCCGTCCGAGCCCATCAGCATGGTGGGGCCCAGCTGCACGGAGCCGTGCATGATCTTGTCATACCAGTCTTCCTTGACCTGTTCCTGGCCCGGCGAGCCGCGGAACGGCATCAGGCACAGGTTTTCACCCTGCAAGTGCTGGCGGTAGTATTCCAGTGCCTGCGCGCAGTTTCCATCGAATTGCAAATACGGTTCGATACGCATGTTGGTCTCCTCTGGTCGCCCCGCCGGCAGGATTGCCATGCGGGGACGTCCCAGTATAGGCGCCCGCCAGCGAAATTCAATCAGTCCGGCGCCATCTCTTGCAGCCGCTCACGCACCTTGCCCAGGGTGCTGAGGATGCGCTCGGGATTGCCTGCCAGCACGGCGCTGCCCATATGCAATAAGCTCGTGGCCAGGCTGATCCAGTGGCGTATGTCATCGTTGCGGGCGATGCTCAGGCGTACCATGTCGAGCAGGCCGCTGAGCTGGCGCTGCGCCGTGTCCAGGCCCGCGACCGTGTGCCCGGCGGCATCGGCATACAGCTGGTTGGCTTGCTGGCGCAGGGCCACTTCCAGCGCGAAGACGGCTTGCGCCTGGCTGTGCGTGATGCCGTGCTCGCCCTGGCTGGGGCGCTTGCGGATGGCGCGCATGACGGCGCCATGCAGGGTGACAGCCGCCTGCGACAGGCTGTCGGCCAGCTGTTCCACGCGCATGGCGCTGCTCAAGGCCGCTTCGCGGCGTTCGCTGCCTGGTGATCCGTCCATATTGCCTCCGTGTATGCGGCAGCCAGGCGCGCATGCTCGCGCGCCAGCGTCGCCAGTTGCCGGCGCGCCAGCGTATGGCGCAGGCCCGCCAGCCGGTATTCCTCGCTTTTGCTTTGCTGCAGGGTTTTCGCCAGCACGGCCAGCAGGCGCTGCTGCGGCGCGTCGGCATACGCGAGGTCCATTTCCAGCAGCCCCAGCACCATGTCGCGTTCGTTGTCGCTGCTCTTGTCGTACAGCATCAGCAAATGCTCGAGGGCGGCCAGCAGGGTTTGCAGGGGCGGATCGCCGTCGCGCAGCACCTGCGCCAGGCGCGCCTGCTGGCTGGCACCACCGGCCAGGCGCGACAGTTGCTGCAGCAGGACGGTGTAGGCGCTGACATGGCGGTCGTCGATGCCGCTGCCGGGCCAGGCGCGGATGGCGGCCCCGGCGCCGGCCAGCTCGGGGCCGATGTCGTATGCGTCGGCCTGGGCCAGGCGGCCCAGCGCCTGCAGGTACAGCCGCACGGCTTGCGCCAGGCGCGCCACGTCCGCCTGCGCGGCGCGGCGTCCCGCATCGAGCTGGCGTTCGCGCGCCTCTTCGGCGGGCGACAGGTAGGGGCGCACGCGCTGGTAGCTGTCCACGTGGCGCCGGGCCAGTTCGCCGAAGGCGTTCAAGGCCTCGCCGCTGGCGGCCAGCGCGCGCACTTGCGCCAGGTCCGCGGGCGGGCTGGCGCAGCCGGACAGCATCAGCAGCAGGCAGGCGATGGCGCCAAGGCGGGCAGGCAGGGAAGACACGTCACCTCGCGATACGATGAAATACTGTATGGAAAGGTATTGTGGTTCTACCCGGCCCCGCATGCCTTGTGCGGGCGCAAGCGTCGTGCGATCAGCCCGTCGCCAGCTGCTCGCGCCAGCCCAGTCCGGCCACGGTATCGCCGCTGGGGCGGTATTCGCAGCCGACCCAGCCCGTGTAGCCGACCTGGTCCAGCAGCTTGAACAGGTGGCGGTAATTGATCTCGCCCGTGCCCGGCTCGTGGCGGCCCGGGGTGTCGGCGATCTGGATGTGGCGGATGAGGGGCAGCAGGGCGCGGATGGTGTTGCTCAGTTCGCCTTCCATGCGCTGCATGTGATAGATGTCGTATTGCAGGAAGATATTGCTGCGCTGGCAGTCGGCGATGATGTCGGCCGCCTGCTGGCTATGATTGAGAAAGTAACCGGGCATGTCGTAGTGGTTGATGGGCTCGATCAGCACCCTGATGCCATGGGGGCGGCAGGCGTCGGCCGCAAATTGCAGGTTGCCGATCAGGCTTTGCCGGGCCCGCTCCAGGCTCATGCCGGCCGGCACGATGCCCGACATGCAGTGCAGCTGCGTGGCGCCCAGCGCCAGCGCATAGTTCAGCGCCAGTTGCACGCTGGCGCGGAATTCCTCGCCCCGCCGCGGATCGCAGGCGATGCCCCGTTCGCCCCGCTCCCAGTCGCCGGGCGGCAGGTTGAAGACCGCCAATTGCAGATGGTGGCGCTCCAGCCGCATGGCAATCTGCCGCGCCTCGACGGCATAGGGAAACAGGAATTCCACGGCGTCGAAGCCCGCTTCCCTGGCGGCGGCGAAGCGGTCGAGGAAGGGCAGGTCCGTAAACAGCAGGCTGAGATTGGCGGCAAAGTTCGGCATGGTCTGGGCGCGAAGGGGAAGATGACCCTATCCTAGCCCAAATCGGCAAATGGTGGCGTGCATGAAAAATGCGCCCGCCAACCAGGTTGGGGAGCGCATCTCAAGAAAGGCAAACGGGGTCTGCAAGCGTAGCGAGCGGGAGTGATATTGCGTCGAGTAGCGCAGCCGTACCGGAGTACGGCGAGCAACGCAAACGCAATAGCGTCCCGCGCAGCAGCTTGCAGGCCGCGTTTTAGCGGCCGCGGCCGCCGGAGCGGTGATTGGCCGCCGAACGGGGCGCATTGCCCGAACGGTTGCCGCCGCCGCCCGACGGGCCGGCGCTGCGTGGCTTGGCGCCGCCGCCACCGGTTTTCACGCGCACCACGGCGCCGGCTGGCGCGCGGCTGTTGTTGCGGTGGCCGCCGGTGCCGCTGCGCAATTGCACAGGCTGGGCACGTGCCGTCGGGTCCGGCTCAAAGCCGGCGATCACTTCGCGTGGCAGGGTTTGCTTGATCAGCTTTTCGATGTCTTTCAACATTTCGTGCTCATCCACGCAGACCAGCGACACGGCTTCGCCCTTGGCGCCGGCACGGCCCGTGCGGCCGATACGGTGCACATAGTCTTCCGGAATGTTCGGCAGATCGTAGTTGACGACGTGCGGCAACTGGTCGATATCGATGCCGCGCGCGGCGATGTCGGTGGCGACCAGCACTTGCAGGGTGCCATCTTTAAATTCCGACAGGGCGCGCGTGCGTGCCGACTGGCTCTTGTTGCCGTGGATGGCCAGGGCGCCGATGCCGTCCGCGCCCAGCTGCTCGACCAGTTTATTGGCGCCATGCTTGGTGCGCGTAAACACCAGCACCTGCGTCCAGTTGTTCGACTTGATCAGGTAGGACAGCATCGGGTGCTTCTTGTCGCGGTCGACGGGATGGATCTTTTGCTTGATCACTTCCACGGTCGAATTGCGGCGCGCCACTTCGATCATGGCCGGCTTGTTCAGCAAGCCGTCTGCCAGGGCCTTGATCTCTTCCGAGAAGGTAGCCGAGAACAGCAGGTTCTGGCGCTTCGGCGGCAGCACGGCCAGCACTTTCTTGATGTCGCGGATGAAGCCCATGTCCAGCATGCGGTCGGCTTCGTCAAGGATCAGGATTTCCACTTTCGACAGGTCGACGGTGCCCTGGCCCATGTGGTCCAGCAGGCGGCCCGGCGTGGCGACGAGGATGTCGACGCCATGTTTCAGCTGCTTGATTTGCGGGTTGATGCCGACGCCGCCGAAGATCACGGCCGAGTTCAGCTTGGTGTACTTGCTGTAGGCGCGCACGCTTTCCTCGACCTGGGCGGCGAGTTCGCGCGTCGGGGCCAGGATCAGGGCGCGGATGGGGCGCGTCGAAGTGTTGCTGGTGATGGCAGCGCCGTTCGCGTCGGTGGACAGGCGGTGCAGCACGGGCAGGGTGAAGCCGGCCGTCTTGCCGGTACCGGTTTGTGCGCCGGCCAGCAAGTCGCCGCCAGCGAGCACGGCGGGAATAGCCTGCGACTGGATCGGGGTCGGCACGGTGTAGCCGTGTTCGGTAACGGCACGTACGATAGCGTCGGACAATCCGAGGGAGGAAAAGGACATGGTAACTTTATTGTGAGATCGGCCTGTCGCCATCGTGGGGCGCCAGTCGCAGGCAATCAGATTAGGGGTCGAAAGACAGCGGCAAGGGGACTGGTCATATGTGCCGCACACGCGAAGTATAACAGCCTGGCAAAAAAGCGTTCCAATTGTTTCAAGTCTGCAAGGCCCGCAGCGGGACGGGCTGCTCATGCGACACGTGTCGCAAATTCCGCTTGCAATTGTGTGACAATAGTCGCACAATTGCCTCATTCGTCACAAGAGGAGTCGCCATGGCCACGCCATCCGTTACCGAATTATCGTTATTGAAAGCCTTATGGAAGACCCAGCCCCTGTCCGCGCGGGAATTGCATGCCAGGGTGGAGGACGAGCTGGGCTGGTCGTTCTCTTCCACGCGCAAGACGCTCGAACGCATGCTGGACAAGGGCATGCTGCTCCAGCGCAGCGTGCATGGCGTGCTCGTGTATGAAGCGAATGTGGACAAGGTGGCCACCCTGGCCGCTTTTGCCCACGACTTCGGCCGGCGCGTGATGGAAATCGACAGCCCTTTGCCGGTCAGCATGTTTACCGGCAGCAAGCTCGTCGACCGGGAGGAACTGGCCGAGCTGGAGCAGCTGCTGCACGACTGGCCGCTCGAGCCGAAGGAGTAAGCGATGACGGCCTTGAAACTGCTGCAGGCGACGCTGGCCTGCCTGTTTGCCGGCGTGCTGCTGCAAGGCATGTTATTGCTTGCGCAACGGCGCTGGCCCCTGCTGGCGGCGCAGCGCGGCGTCTGGCTGGGCGCGCAGCTGGTGCTGGCGGGCGTATTCGTGCTGAGCTTCCTGCCCGATAGCCGCCAGGCCAGCGTGGTGCCGGCCATCCGCGTGCCCGCCGCGCTCGCCCAGCCCGTGCCGGTGGCGCAGCTGTTTGCCGCGGAGCATGCTGCGCCAGCCCGGGCCGGCGCGCCCGCGCTGGCCGCTGTCCCCGTCGCCGCGGCCTGGCTCAGCTGGCTGGCGCCGGGCTGGCTGGCCGTGTATGCGCTGGGCGTGGCCGGCGTGGCGTGGCGCCGCTGGCGCGGCCATGCCAGCGTGCAGGCGCTGCTCGCGCTGGCTCGGCCGCTGGATGCGGCGGCGCACGGCGATTTTGCGCCAGCGCAATTGCAGCAGCTGCGGGCGCAGCGCATCGGCGTACTGGAAGTCGATGCGCCCGTCTCGCCCATGCTGCTGGGCGTGTGGCGGCTGCGCCTGCTCCTGCCCGCGCACCTGGCCGCCTGCACGCCGGAGCAGCGTCAGCTCGTCATCGAGCACGAGCTGACGCATGCGCGCCGCCGCGATCCGCTCATCGGCTGGCTGGCGGCGCAGGTGCAGGTGTTGCTGTGGTTTAATCCTGCCGTCCGCTGGATGGGGGACAAGCTGGGCTGGGCGCAGGAACTGGGCTGCGACCGCCAGGTGCTGGCCGGCCGTCCCCAGCGCCAGCGCCAGCAGTATGCGGCCGTGCTCGTGCGCCAGCTGGGCCTGCAGCAATCCTGGCCCGCCGGCCTCGCCTTCGGCGGCCAGCGCGGCGGCATGGCGGAGCGCATCGTCCGCATGCGCGACACGCAGGCCCGCAGCCTGGGCTGGCCTGCGCGGCTGGCTGTGGCCCTGGTCCTGTGCAGCGTGGGCGCCGCCAGCGTGAGCCTGCAGCCGGCGCTGGCCTGGACGGTGGCCGCGCCCGCCGCCAGCCCGGCCGCCGCCGTCCCCGTGCCGGCGCAACCGTGGCGCAATCCGCTGGCCAGCATGCGCGTCACGGGTTTCTTTGGCGTCGTGCGCCCCATCACGCAGCGGGGCTTGCGCGGACTGGACCTGGCGGCCAGGCGGGGCACGCCCGTCTTTGCCGTGGACGATGGCATCGCCACGGTGACGCAGGACAACTGGCTGGGCAAGGCCGTGCGCATCGACCACGGCGGCGGCCTCGTGTCGCTGTATGCCCACCTCGACAGCGTCGTCCCGGCCGATGGCGCCGTGGTGAAGGCCGGCGAGCAGATCGGCGCGGCGGGCGATACGGGCCGGGCCACGGGGCCGCACCTGCACTTCCAGGTGCAGCAGGATGGCCGGCTGCAGGACCCGCAGCAGCACCTGGCCGGTCTCGACGCCAACGCGTCGGCGCGCGCCTTGCGCATGCGCAAGGAACAGTTCGGCCGCTGACAGCGGCACTGCCTCATTGCAGGCCGGGCGGGCGCGCTGCGCCGGCCCGGCCACCATCCACCTTTCCGGAATCCGCCATGCGATTGTGTTTATTTGTGTGCAGCCTTGCGCTGCCGTTGACGGCGCACGTCCGTGCCGACGATGCCGTCCCCGCTGGCGCCGTCCCCACCGTTCCCAGCGTGACGGTCCATGCCGGCGCGGCGGAGCAGCGGCGCCGCGACACCGTCTCGGCCATCGTCGTCGGCCGCGAGGAATTGCTGCGCCAGGGCGAGCGCAGCCTGTCCGACGCCCTGAAGCGCCTGCCCGGCATTTCCATCGGCGCGCAAGCCGCCGCAGGGCAGGGCGGGCAGCTCCAGCTGCGCGGGCTGGGCCAGGGCTATACCCTGATCATGCTCGATGGCGTGCCCGTGCCGCCCGGTTTTTCGCTCGACGCGCTGGACCCGGAGCTGGTCGAGCGCGTCGAGATCATGCGCGCCGCCACGGCGGAGTTTTCCGCGCAGGCGATCGCCGGTTCCATCAACATCGTGCTGAAGAAGACCTCGCGGCGCCGCGAGCGCACCTTCAAGCTGGGCGCCTCCGGCAGCCATGGCATGCCCGCCGGCAGCGCCACCATGCAGTGGGCGGACGGCGACGGGCGCCTGTCGTATGCGCTGGCCGGCACCTTGGGCCACACGGGGCGCCGTGGCCTGTTTGACGAATGGAACCGCGAATACGCGGCCGATGGCGCGCCCACGGTGCTGCGCCATGCGCCGCTCGCCGAGCGCGTCACCACCGATACGCTGGAGCTGGCGCCCCGCCTGCAGTGGGCGCTGGCGGACGAAGGCAGCCTGGCGTGGCAAAGCCTGGTCAACCTGCGCCGCCTGGCCAGCCGCCGCCATGCGCAGGAAACGGCTTACCTCGGCGGCACGACCGCCTACCCGGACAACCAGGCGGACTTCAGCCAGGACAGCGGCACCGTGCGCAGCGACCTGCACTGGCTGCGCAAGCTGGAGCAGGGCGCCAGCCTGGACGTGAAACTGGGCGTCGATCTCAATCACCGCAGCAGCGATTACCTGTTCCAGGGCGCCGGCGGCGGCCCGTCCATCACGCGCTTCGTCGATGCGGGCGTGAACGACGTGGGCGCGCATGCCAGCGGCACGTACCGCCGGACACTGGGCCAGGGTCACACGCTGGCGGCGGGCTGGGATGCGGGGCACCGGCGGCGTACGGAATTTCGCCGCGAACGCCAGCTGGAGCCGGGCGTGCCGCCCGTGCTGTCCGACGACGACTATGCGGCCACGGTGCGGCGCCTGGCCCTGTTCGCGCAGGATGAATGGGAGGTTTCCGCGCGCTGGTCGCTGTCCCTGGGCCTGCGCTGGGAAGCCTGGCGCACGGCCAGCGCCGCCGGCGGCGCCGACCCCGTCGACGTGCGCGCGCAGGTGTGGAGTCCCGTGCTGCACAGCCTGTGGAAGCTGGCCGCCAAGGACCAGGTGCGCCTGGCCGTCACGCGCACCTACAAGGCGCCGCAGATTGTCCAGCTGATTGCGCGCCCCTACACGATCGACAATGGCAACAGCCCCGCCAATCCCGATACCCGCGGCAACCCGGCATTGCGTCCGGAACTGGCCTGGGGCCTGGACGGGGGCTACGAATACTATCCGGGCGCGGGCGCCATGCTCGCTGCCAGCGCCTCGCTGCGCAGGATCGGCGACGTGATGCTGGACCGCCTGGTCCGGGAGCAGGGGCGCTGGGTGTCCACGCCCGCCAACAACGGCAGCGCGCAGGTGCGCAGCATCGAGCTCGAAGCGAAGCTGCCGCTGGCGGCCCTGTTGGCGTCCGCCCCCGCGCTGGAGCTGCGGGCGAACGTGGCGCGCAACTGGTCCACGGTCGATGCCGTCGCCGGCCCGTACAACCGCCTGGACAGCCAGTTGCCGTGGAGCGCCAACGTGGGGGCGGATTACCGGCCGGCGGGCCGGCCCTGGAGCGTGGGCGGCAACCTGCATTACCAGGCGGGCGGCTGGACGCGCGAATCAAGGCAGCTGCTGGCCTGGCAGGGGCCGCGGCGCCAGCTCGATCTCTATGCGCTGTGGACGTTCGGCGAGCGGCTGCGCCTGCGCCTGTCCGGCGCCAACCTGCTGCGGCAGGCCGACCGCACGCGCAGCCTGTATGCGGATGACGGGGGCAGCATGCTGCGCACCGTCGATGCGGGCACCTACCGCAGCTTGCGCGTGATGCTGGAAGGCGCCCTGTAAGCCTAGTCGTCGATCTCTTCGACGGCGTAGCCTGTGCCCTGCGCCTCGAGGTAGGCGCGCAGGGCGGCCAGGCCGTGCCACGGGTCCGGGCGCAGATGCTGGCACACGTACAGCCCCGTGTCCGTCAGCCTGGCGTCCGTGTCGGGCATGGCGCCGGGCGCCTGCGGGCGTTCTGCCAGCAGCCGCGCGATGTGCTGGCGCTGGCCGGCCGTCAGGCTGGCCGCGATCCTGAATTCAAATCCCATGCTGTCCTCCTTGCGTCTGCTGTTGATGCGCCTATTTTATATCATCGAAAAAATCGAATATAGCTTGGCATTCTTTCCGTTTTTCTTTTTCCGGCAGCGCGTCCATACTGCACAGCACTGGCCCGGCACACTCGGCACCACGCAAGGACAGGAGCAGGACCTCACTAAAGAGTGCTTTTTTTTGATATTCAATTATTTTCACTAAGGAAAACATCATGCCTATCGCTACCGCCCAAGCCGCCCCAAAACTGCTGACCCCGAACGACCATACCCTGATCATGATCGACCACCAGTCGCAGATGGCGTTCGCCACCCGTTCCATCGACCTGGCCCTGCTGCGCAACAACGCAGCGCTGGTGAGCAAGGCCGCGTTGGAATTCAAGGTGCCGACGATATTGACGACGGTGGCGGCCAAGTCCTTCTCCGGCCCCATCTTCGACGAAATCCAGTCCGTCTTTCCGGACCAGGCGCCGATCGACCGCACGACCATGAATACCTGGGAAGATGCGCGCATCGCCGACAAGGTGAATGGCTACGGCAAGGGCAAGATCGTGCTGGCCGGCCTGTGGACGTCCGTCTGCATCGTGGGACCGGCCCTGTCGGCGCTGGCGCAGGGCTTCGAGGTGTACGTCATCGCCGACGCCAGCGGCGACGTCTCCGACGAAGCCCATGCGATGGCCACGCAGCGCATGATACAGGCGGGCGCGCAGCCGCTGACGTCGGTGCAATACTTGCTTGAACTGCAGCGCGACTGGGCCCGTGGCGAGACCTACAACGAGACGGTGGCGACGGCCGTGGCGCACGGCGGCGGCTATGGCCTGGGCTTGATCTACGCCAAATCCATGTTCAACGCCAGCGAAGGCCATTGATCTTTCATTGAGTTCGACGGTTCCGCCGCGCGCCGGCGGGGCCGTGTCTTTCACCTGATACCTCTGATACGGGAGTTCCCATGCACGCCAACACGATCTTACTCAATGGCCGTTTTCACACGGTCGACAGGACGCAGCCCCTGGCGTCCGCCGTCGCCATCGCCGATGGCAAATTTCTCGCCGTGGGCGACGTCGAAGACGTGATGCGCCACCGTGGCCCGGCCACTCAGGTGATCGACCTGGCTGGCCGCACGGTCATCCCCGGCCTGAACGACTCGCACCTGCATTTGATCCGCGGCGGCTTGAACTACAACCTGGAATTGCGCTGGGAAGGCGTGCCTTCGCTGGCCGACGCCTTGCGCATGCTCAAGGAGCAGGCCTTGCGCACGCCGAATCCGCAATGGGTGCGCGTCGTCGGCGGCTGGACGGAATTCCAGTTCGCGGAAAAACGCATGCCGACGCTCGATGAAATCAACGCGGCCGCGCCCGACACGCCCGTTTTCATCCTGCACCTGTACGACCGCGCCCTGCTGAACCGCGCCGCCCTGCGCGCCGTCGGCTACGATAAAAATACGCCGAACCCGCCCGGCGGCGAAATCGTGCGCGACGCCGCCGGCAACCCCACCGGCCTGCTGATCGCCCGCCCGAACGCCATGATCCTGTATGCGACCCTGGCGAAAGGCCCCAAGCTGCCGCTGGAACTGCAGGTGAACTCGACGCGCCAGTTCATGCGCGAACTCAATCGCCTGGGGCTGACCAGCGCCATCGACGCGGGCGGCGGCTTCCAGAATTATCCCGAGGATTACGCCGTCGTCGACGAGCTGGCGCAAAAGGAGCAGCTCACCATCCGCATCGCCTACAACCTGTTCACGCAAAACAAGGGCGCGGAACTGCAGGACTTCCAGAAGTGGACGGGCATGGTCAAGCCGGGCGACGGCACGGATTACTATCGCCATAACGGCGCCGGCGAAATGCTGGTGTTTTCCGCCGCCGACTTCGAGGATTTCCTCGAGCCGCGCCCGGAACTGGCGGCTGGCATGGAAGACGAGCTGGAAAAGGTCGTGCGCCACCTGGTCGAGCAGCGCTGGCCCTTCCGCCTGCACGCCACCTATGACGAATCGATCAGCCGCATGCTCGACGTGTTCGAGAAGGTCAACCGCGACACGCCGTTCGGCGGCCTGCACTGGCTGTTCGACCACGCGGAAACCATCAGCCCGAAGAATATCGACCGGGTCAAGGCGCTGGGCGGCGGCCTGGCCATCCAGCACCGCATGGCTTTCCAGGGCGAGTATTTCGTCGAGCGCTACGGCGCCGAGGCGGCCAAGGCCACGCCGCCCGTGCAGCGCATGCTCGACGCGGGCGTGCCCGTGGGCGGCGGCACGGACGCCACGCGGGTGGCCAGCTACAACCCGTGGACGGCGCTGTACTGGCTCGTCTCGGGGCGCACCGTGGGCGGCCTGGCCCTGACGGATGCGGCGGGGCGGCTGTCGCGCGACACGGCGCTGGAGCTGTGGACGGCGGGCAGCGCCTGGTTCTCCAGCGAGCAGGGCAAGAAGGGGCGCATCCGCGAGGGCATGCTGGCCGACCTGGCCGTGCTGTCGGCCGATTATTTCAGCGTGCCGGAAGAAGCGATCAAGTCCATCGAATCCGTGCTGACCATGGTGGGCGGCAAGGTCGTCTACGGCCAGGGCGAATTCACGGCCCTGGCGCCGCCACCGATTCCCGTGCTGCCCGAGTGGTCGCCCGTGCGCACGGTGCCCGGCCATTACCGCCCAGCGGCCAGGCCGGCGCAAGCCATGCTGCCGCACCAGTGCGCGGGCGCCTGCGGCGTGCATGCCCATGCGCACGACCGGGCGCGCAAGTCGGCCGTGCCGGTCAGCGACTTTTCCGGTTTCTGGGGCACGCTGGGCTGCAGCTGCTTCGCTTTCTAGAGGAGGACAGAGCCATGCGCTACCAGAAAGTCATCCTCGGCCTGCTGCTGGCCTTTGTCGTGGGCTTCGTCTGCCAACTGGCGCGCATCCCCGTGCCGGCGCCGCCCGTGCTGGGCGCCGCGCTGCTGGTGTTCCTGACCAGCTGCGGCTACTGGCTCACGGGCCTGTACCTGCAGCGGCGTGAAAATCAAGGGGAGGCGCCATGAACGTCATGCTGGCCGGTTCCGTGCTCGGCGTGCTGGTGGGCGTCGTATGCCGCTGGTTCGACCTGCCATCGCCCACGCCGCCCACGCCGACGGGCGCGGCGATGGTGGTGGCCATGACCCTGGGCTTCGTCGTGGCGGGGCAGCTCGGCCCCTGAATGCGAAAAAACCGGCCAGGGCCGGTTTTCGTGGGTACTGCTTGCGCTATATCAAGCGAATGGCGTCAGCAGGGTGATCATCTGGCCAAAGATCTTCGGGCTGGCGGCGATGACGTCGCCCTTGTACAGGTACTCCGACTCACCACTGAATTCACCGACGATGCCGCCCGATTCCGTGATCATCAGGGCGCCGGCGGCGATGTCCCAAGGCTTCAGGCCTTTTTCGTAGAAGCCGTCCAGGCGGCCGCAAGCGACGTAGGCCAGGTCCAGCGCGGCCGAGCCGGCGCGGCGCACGCCCTGGCTGCGTTCGCCCATGATCGCGTACATCTTCAGGTATTCGTCCAGCGCGCGGGCGCTGCCGGCCACGTAGCCGGTGCCCAGCAGGGCGTTCGAGATGCGGTCCAGCTTGGTCACGCGGATGCGTTTTTCGTTCAGGTAGGCGCCGGCGCCCTTGGTGGCCGTGAACAGGTCGTTGCGGACCGGGTCGTAGATGACGGCTTGCGTGACGACGCCGCGATGCGCGAGCGCGATCGAGATGCAGTATTGGGGGAAGCCGTGGATAAAGTTGGTGGTGCCATCGATCGGGTCGATGATCCACTGATATTCATTCTCGTCGTGCGAGTTGGCGGAAGCGCCCGATTCCTCGGCCAGGAACGCGTGGTCCGGGTAGGCCTTGGACAGCACCTCGATGATGGCTTGTTCGGCCGCCTGGTCGACGTCGGTGACGAAATCGTTATGTTGTTTTTCCGTGACGACGACGCGGTCGAGGTCAAAAGAGGCGCGATTGATGACGGCGGCGCCGCGGCGGGCGGCTTTGATCGCCGTATTGAGCATTGGGTGCATGTGAGCTTCCGTTAAAAGCACGCGACCGCCCGGCGTCGCCTTTCGGCGCCGGTACGATGGAGTGCAAGAATGAATTAAAGAGCGGAGCGGTGCCGAAGTGGTTAAAATCCCGGCCTGGAGTCAGCGTTGTGTGACTCCGTTTCCCGAAATTTCCTGTATCGATACCGCGCAATAGCGCTATTTTAAATGAATCTGCCCGAAATCAACACGTCTCTTTTCACACGCCTGCGATTTATTCTCGTCGAAACTAGTCGATCCGGCAACATTGGCGCCGTCGCGCGGGCCATGAAAACGATGGGTTTTTCCGATCTGGTGCTGGTCAACCCCCGCTTTCCCGATGCCCTGACGGATGCGGAAGCGGTGGCTTTTGCCAGCGGCGCGCAGGATATCCTGTCCGGCGCGCGCATCGTCGGCTCCATCGCCGAGGCGCTCGAAGGCTGCAACTACGCGGCGGCCGTCTCGGCCCGCCTGCGCGAATTTTCGCCGCCCGTCACGGCGCCGCGCGCCATCGCCGCCCAGCTGGCCGCAGGCACGGAGCTGCATGCGGCCGTCATCTTCGGCAACGAGCGCTTCGGCCTGCCCAACGAGATCGTCGAGCAGTGCAATGTGCTGATCAACATTCCCGCCAACCCCGAGTATTCCTCGCTGAACCTGTCGCAGGCGGCGCAGGTCGTCGCCTATGAATGCAGGATGGCGGCCCTGGAGAGGGAAGGCGGGGCGCCAGCGGCCAGCCCCATCGGCTTCCATGGCGACGCGGCCAGCCTGGCCCAGGTCGACGGCATGTATGCGCACCTGGAACAGGCGCTGGTGGCCATCGACTTCCTCGACGCGGACAACCCGAAAAAGCTCATGCCGCGCCTGAAACGCCTGTTTTCGCGCACGGGACTGGAGACGGAAGAGGTCAACATCCTGCGCGGCATCGCGCGCCACATCCTGGCGGCGGCGAAAAAAACGCCATGATCGAGACCCGGCTGCTGCGCCAGTTCATCGCCGTCGCCGAGGAACTGAACTTCCGCCGCGCGGCCGAACGGCTGCACATGGCGCAGCCGCCCCTGTCGCAGGCCATCCTGCGGCTGGAAGACATGCTCGGCTATCCCGTATTCGAGCGCACCAACCGCAAGGTCAGCCTGACTCCGGCCGGCACGGCCTTCCTCGCCACGGCGCGCCAGGTGCTGGCCAGCCTGGAAGAGGGCGTGGCCGCCGCGCGCCGCGTGGCGCAGGGCATCGAGGGCCACGTGCGCCTCGGCTTCATCCACATCACCCCGTATGCCCACGTATTGCATGCCCTGCGCGCCTTCCGCGCCGCTTCGCCCGCCGTGCAATTCACCTTGCGCGAAGCGTCGACGCAGCAGCAGGTCGAGTGGCTGGAGCGGGGCGAGATCGATATCGCCCTGCTGCGCGCGCCCGGGCGCAGCACGCCGGGACTGCGCTTTGAGCGCCTGTCGGGCGAAGACATCCTTGTGGCGCTGCCAGCGGGCCACCGCTGCGCGGGCCAGGCGCGGGTGGATCTGGCGGACCTGGCCTTGGATGATTTCGTCGCCTCGCCGCGCGAACTGGGCCAGGGCTTCCATGACCAGCTGGCCAGCCTGTGCCTGCACGCGGGCTTCGTGCCGCGCGTGGTGCAGCAGGTGCGCCGCCTGCAGACGGTGCTGGGACTGGTGGCGGCCGGCTTCGGCGTGGCCCTGCTGCCGGCCAGCCTGGCGGCCACCATGCCGGCCGGCGTCGCCATGCTGCCGCTGCACGGCGGCGATGTGCCGGAGCCGCTGCGCCAGCTCGACCTGTACCTGGCGTGGGACCCGCGGCGCGACTGTCCCGTGCGCGAACGCCTGCTGGCGCAGCTGCGCCGGTCGGCTGCGGGGCAGTGAGACGTTGCGCATCTCGTTTCAAGATAAATAAGATATTTTACAGATGATGGCCCAAGGGCCAGCATGGCGTTTTCGATTGTCAGGAACTGCCATGTCCACCATGTCCTCGCGCACATTGCTGCCGTCCGCCACGCTGCCACTCTCCATCTACCTGCTGTCGCTGTGCAGCTTTGCCTTCGGCCTGTGCGAATTCATCGCTGCCGGCCTGTTGACGCCCATGGCGCGCGACCTGCATGCCAGCGTGGCGGCGGCCGGCGGCGCCATCGCCGCGTATGCGCTGGGGGCGGCCATCGGCGCGCCCATCCTGACGGCCATGCTGGCGCGCCACTCCGAACGGCGGCTGCTGGTGGCCGCCATGGCCGTGCTGGCGGCCGGCAGCCTGGCCATGGCGGTCGCGCCGGCGCTGGGCGCGCTGCTGGCCGTGCGCTTCGTCGTGGGCCTCGCGCACGGCGTGTTCATGGCCGTCGCCTCGCATGCGGCCACCAGCCTGGTCGACCCGTCCCGCGCGGGCAGGGCGCTGTCCATCGTCTGGCTGGGCCTGACCCTGGCGCTGGCCGGCGGCGTGCCGCTGGGGACGTGGCTGGGCGCCGTCGCGTCGTGGCGCTGGGTGTTTGCCGCCCTCGGCGTGCTGGCCCTGTGCGCCGGCGCCGGCCTGCTGCGGGCCATGCCGCGCGTACACCGGCAGGCGCCCGCCGTATCGGCCCTGGCCAGCCTGCGCGCCATCTTGCGGCCGGCGCTGCTGCTGGCGGCCGGCGTGGCGGCGCTGGTCAGCGTGGCCACCTTCAGCTTCTTCACGTATGTCTCGCCGTTCCTGCTGCAGCTGGGCGGACTCGATGGGGGCTGGCTGGGCGCGGCCATGCTGTGCTTTGGCGCGTGCGCCATCGGCGGCAACCTGCTGGGCGGCTGGTGCGCGGATCGCCCTTCCGCGCTGCGCGCCGCCGTGCTGGCGCTGGCCGCGCTGGCGCTCAACCTGCTGGCCTTTTATCTGCTGCGCGCCTGGCCCGCCGCCCTGCTGGCCCTGTGCGGTAGCCTGGGCCTGCTGTTCTTTGCCCTCGTCACCCTGTCGACCGTGCGTTTGCTGCGCCTGGCGCAGCTGCATTGCCCGGGCAGCGATGCCGTGGCGGCAGGCTTGAACATCGCCGCCTTCAATGCGGGGACGGCGGCCGGCGGGGTGCTGGGCGCCAGCCTGATCGTCGCCTTTGGCTTGCCCAGCATCGCCCTCGGCGGCGCGCTGGCGGCGCTGCTGGCCATGCTGCTGCTGTGGTGCCAGTCGCGCAAACTAGACGGCTCGCTCTAGTTTTTGCGTTCTAGCGCCCGCTGCCTTTGGCGTACACTGGCCTGCAAAAGGCCGTACCAAACAAGGGAGACAGGGCAATGCAACGCAGATCGTTTCTGAAGCTGGGCTTCATCGGCGCCTGTGCGCTGGCCGCCGGCGGCGCTGCCTACCGCGCCGTGCGCCGACCGGCGCCCCCCGGCCGCTTCGTCCTCGACGGCGAGGCGCGCGCGGCGCTGGCGGCCATCGTGCCCGCCATGCTGGGCAGCGCGCTGCCGCAGGAAGCCCCCGCGCGGGCCACCGCCCTCGATGGCGCCATCGCCGGCGTGGACACGGCCATCCATGGCCTGCCCCTGGCGGCACAGCAGGAGGTGCAGGACCTGTTTGGCTTGCTGGCGCTGGCGCCCGCGCGGCGCTTCGTCGCCGGCGTGAAAGGTGGCTGGCCCGGGGCCGACCCGGCCCAGGTGGCCGCCTTTCTGCAATCCTGGCGCACGCACCGCCTGGCCACCCTGCAGACGGCCTACCTGGCCCTGCACGATTTGATTCTCGGCGCCTGGTACGCCGATGCCGCCCACTGGGCCGCCATCGGCTACCCGGGGCCGCTGCCCGAACTGAGCTGACAAGGCCGCCATGAGCACATCTCCCATTCCCGACCCCATCGCCATCGGCGTGGCCAGCGGCTGGCACGTCACCGATGCCAGCACCTTGACTGCCGACCGCACGCTGGAGGCGGACGTCGTCGTCATCGGCAGCGGCGCCGGCGGCGGCGTGACGGCGGAAATCCTCGCGCTGGCGGGCTTGAAGGTCTTGATCGTGGAGGAGGGCGGCCTGAAGTCCTCGCGGGACTTCAAGATGCGCGAGGCGGACGCCTATCCGGCCCTGTACCAGGAATCGGCGGCGCGCAAGACGCGCGACAAGGCCATCAACATCCTGCAGGGCCGCACCGTCGGCGGCTCGACCACCGTCAACTGGACTTCGAGCTTCCGCACGCCTGCCGGCACCCTGGACTACTGGCGCAGGCATTTCGGCCTGTCCGGCTATTCCGTTGACGCCATGGCGCTGTGGTTCGCCATGATGGAGCAGCGCCTGCACGTGGGCGACTGGGCCGTGCCGCCCAATGAAAACAACGATCTGTTGCGGCGTGGCGCCACGGCGCTGGGCATCCCCACGGCGGCCATCCGGCGCAACGTGAACGGCTGCTGGAACCTCGGCTATTGCGGCATGGGCTGCCCGACCAACGCCAAGCAGTCGATGCTGGTGACGACGATTCCTTCCGCGCTGGCGCTGGGGGCGGGCCTGCTCGTGCATGCGCGCGCCGAGCGCTTTACTTTCAAGGGCGAGCGCATCGACAGCCTGCAGGTGACGGCGCTCGATGCGGCCGGGCAAGTTCCCACGGGCGTGCGCCTGACGCTGCGCGCCAAACACTTTGTGCTGGCCGGCGGCGCCATCAATTCTCCCGCGCTGCTGCTGCGCTCGCAGGCGCCCGACCCGCATGGGCTGCTGGGCCGGCGCACCTTTTTGCATCCGACCTTGGTGTCGGCCGGCCTGTTCGCGCAGCGCGTCGACGCCTATGCGGGCGCGCCGCAGACGATTTATTCGGACCATTTCCTGCACGTGGCCCCCATCGACGGCCCCATCGGCTACAAGCTCGAGGCGCCGCCTTTGCACCCGCTGCTGATGGCCACCACCATGGGCGGCTTCGGCGACGAGCACGCGCGCACCATGCGCCAGTTCCCCCACGCGCATGCCTTGCTGGCGCTGCTGCGCGACGGCTTTCACCATGATTCGGCGGGCGGCACGGTATCCATCGACAGCTTCGGCGCGCCCGTGCTCGACTACCCGCTCACGCCCTTCATCTGGGATGGCGCGCGGCGCGCGCTGCTGTCGATGGCGGAAATCCAGTTCGCCGCCGGGGCGAAGAGCGTGTATCCCGTGCACGAACTGGCGCGCCACTACACCAGCTGGGCGCAGGCGAAGCAGGCCATCGCCGACTTGCCGATGCAGGCGCTGCTGGCGCGCGTGGTGTCGGCCCACGTGATGGGCGGCTGCGCCATGTCGGACGATGCGCGCCTGGGCGTGACGGGCGCCGACGGCCGCTACCATGGCGTGCGCAACCTGTCCGTGCACGACGGCTCGCTGTTTCCCACCTCGATAGGCGCCAATCCGCAGCTGACGATCTACGCGCTGGCCGCGCGCCTGGCCAGCGGCCTGGCGCAGCACTTGACGGGAAAGGCGGCGCCCGCGCCCGTGCCCGCCCCGGCCGCAGCATGATCGCGCGCATCCTCAAGTGGCTGATGCTGCTGCAGGTGCTGGCCGTGCTGGGCGTGGCCGGCCTGGCTTGGCGGGCTTGGGGCGTCGCCTCGCCCGCCGTGGCCCTGCTGCTGGCGCTGGGCATGCTGCTGGCCGTGCGCGCCCTGGTCGTGGCGCGCAATTTTTGGGAAAGCCGGCGCCTTGGCAGCCCCGTGCCGCCCGAGTACCGGGTCGGCGCCCTGGGCGCGGCGCGCCTCTTCCTGGACGAGCTGCGTGCCACCCTGTGGACGTCGTCGTGGGGCATGCTGCGCCCGCGACTGCATGTGCAGGACGCCGCTGCGGCGTCCCGTGGCCTGCCGGTGCTGCTGATCCACGGCTATGTGTGCAACCGCGGCTACTGGGCGCGGCTGAGCGGCATGCTGGCGCGGGCCGGCATCGCGCACGACGCCGTCGACCTGGAGCCGATCGGCGCGTCCATCGACGATTTCGTGCCGCAGGTGGACGCCGCCATCGCCCGGCTGTGCGCCCGCACGGGCAGCGCGCAAGTCATCCTCGTCGCCCACAGCATGGGCGGCCTGGTGGCGCGCGCCTGGCTGCGCCGGCATGGCGCGGCCCGCGTGGCGCGCATCGTCACCCTCGGCACGCCGCACCACGGCACGGCGCTGGCCAACCTGGCGACGGGGACGAATGCGCGCCAGATGAGCCGTATCGACGGCGCGCCCAGCGCCTGGCTGGCGCAGCTGGCCGCCGGCGAGACGCCGGAAATGCGCGCCCTGATCACGTCGATGTATTCGCACCACGATAATATTGTCGCGCCGCAATCCTCGGCGCAGCTGCCCGGCGCGCGCCATATCGCCTTTGGCGGCATCGGCCACGTGGCGCTGGCCCGCGATGCGCGCGTGCTGGCCCGGCTGCTGCCGGAAATTACTATCAAGAGCGAAGTCTCTCTGTCCCCATCCCGCCCCCGTTTTGCCTGAGCCCTGTCATGTTTTATCGGTATGGCAAGAGTGTCTCTTTTGACTCTGGCGTTGCTGCCGTTTAACGGGTGCGGGGCGAGAAAATGCTGTTTTCCCCTGGCGTACTGTATTAAGCTAACGACAGGATGGTGCCATGAAGAAATTTATTCCTGAGGCCGCTTGAACCGTCCCCTTGAAACCCGGATGCAAGATTTTTACGGGGATCTATGGCAATATGTTGTAGGATTGTTATGTTGTTCGAGCAAGTGGAAAGATGGGTCGGTGGCATAAAATGAGTCTGTGCAGTTTTTATTGGGAGTGCTAATTGTCCGCACGTATCCTGATTATTGAAGATAACGCCACCAATATGGAATTGATGGTGTACCTGCTGCGTGCCTTCGGGTACACGCCGCTGGCCGCCTATGACGGCGAAGAAGGCGTGCGCATGGCGCGCAGCGAAGTGCCGGACCTGATCATCTGCGACGTGCATCTGCCCAAGCTCGATGGCTACGGCGTGGTGGCGGAACTGAAGAAAGACCCGCGGCTGCGCAAGATCCCGGCCCTGGCCGTGACGGCGCTGGCCATGGTGGGCGACCGCGAGCGGCTGCTCGAGGCGGGTTTCAATGGCTATATCGGCAAGCCCATCGAGCCGGACCTGTTCGTCGCGGAGCTCGAATCTTTTTTAGCCGGGGCGCCGTCGACGCCAGTTAAAAACGACATAGCAACCATATTGATCGTCGATGATCATGTGCTGAACCGCGAATTCCTCACCGCCTTGCTGGGCTACGGCGGCCACCGCCTGCTGGAAGCGGCAAATGGCGCCGACGCGCTCGAACTCATGCGCACGGAGCGGCCGGACCTGATCATCTCCGACATCCTCATGCCGAACATGGACGGCTACGAATTCGTCACGCGCGTGCACGAGGACCCCGCCCTGGCCGACGTGCCCATCATTTTTTACACGGCAACCTACCGCGAGCAGGAAGCCATCCTGCTGGCGCAGGCCTGCGGCGTGCGCTGGGTGCTGCCCAAGCCGTCCGATCCCGACGTCATCGTGCGCACCGTGAACGAGGCGCTGGGCCTGATGCCGGCGGCGGTCCCGCTTCCTGGCAGGCCGGAAGGCGCCCAGGGCTCGGCCGGCAGCAAGCTGACGGGCATCGACCACCAGGTCAGCGGCTATCTCGATGAGCTCGAGTCGTCGAGCCAGAAGATTTCGCAGCTGGCCGGGCAGGGCGAAGGCCAGTCGGCCGTGCCGGAAGACCTGGCGATCATGACGGAACGCCTGTCGCGCTCGCTGGCCAGCCTGCAGGCCGTCAGCCTGCGCCTGACGGCCCTGATCGAACTGGGCATCGAGCTGGGCGCCGAACGCGACCCGCGCGCGCTGATCGAGGCCGGCTGCAAGGTGGCGCAGAATATCTGCGTCTCCAAGTATGCCTGCATCGGCATGCTGGAGCCGGGCGCCGACAAGCTCAGCTATTTTTCCTCGTGCGGCGCCGAGAGCAACCTCGAACGCATCGCCAGCGAGCCGCGCGTGGGCATCCTGAACCGGCTGCTGGAACAGCGCCAGCCTTACCGCGTGAATGGCTTGAAGGGCGACCCCGCCGAGCTGGGCCTGCCCGAATCCCACCCGCCCGTGCATTCCTTCCTGGGCGTGGCCATCGCCTCGCGCGAGCGCAGCCACGGCTGGCTGTACCTGGTCGACAAGCTGGGGGCGAACGAATTTTCCGAAGTCGACGAGCGCGTGGCCGCCACGGTGGCCGCGCAGATCGCCGTCGCCTACGACAACCTGCTGCTGTACGATGAAATCAAGCGCCACCACGAGCAGCTGACCCTGGACATGGCGGCGCGCATCCGCCTCGACGAGGACCTGCGCCGCTTCCGCCTGGCGATGGATGCCACGGCCGACGCGATTTTCCTCGTCGACCGCGCCGGCATGTGCTTTGTCGACGTCAACCAGACGGCCTGCCGCATGCTGGGCTTCGAGCGCGAGGATTTCCTGCGCGTGGGCCCGGGCCGCGCGCACGAGGGCGAGACCCAGCTCGAGGAGCTGTACACCAAGCTGCTGGCCGGCGACCAGGGCGGCCCGATGACGGAATTGCAGCTGCAGCGCAAGGACGGCTCGCGCCTGTCGGTGGAAGTGCAGCGGCGCACCCTGCGCTCGGGCCAGAGCTGGATCCTGGTGGCCGTGGCGCGCGACATCACCGAACGCAAGGACGCCGAGCAGCGCCTGATGAAGCTGGCCCATTTCGACACGCTCACGGGCTTGCCGAACCGCAGCCAGTTCTACGCCTCGCTGACCCATTCGCTGGCGCAGGCAGCCGAACACCAGTGGGCCGTGGCCGTGCTGTTCATGGACCTCGACCGCTTCAAGAATGTCAACGACACCCTGGGCCACACCATCGGCGACGACCTGCTGCGCCAGTTTGCCAGCCGCCTCGTTGACTGCCTGCGCGTGCGCGACACCATCGGCCGCTTCGGCGGCGATGAATTCGCCGCCATCCTGGTGCTGCCCGAAGGGGCGCAGCATTCCGTGGGCGTGGTCGACAAGATCCGCGAAGCGATGCGCAAGCCCTTCGACCTGCAGGGCCATGAGGTGACGGTGACGGTCAGCATCGGCATTTCCGTGTACCCCGACGATGCCGTCGATGCCGATACCCTGATCCAGTATGCCGACACGGCCATGTACCGCGCCAAGGAGGCGGGCCGCGATGCCTTCCGCTTCTTCACGGCGGAGATGAATGCGCAGTCGATGGCCCGCCTGGACATGGAAAACGCCCTGCGGCGCGCCATCGACAACGAGGAATTCGTGCTGTTCTTCCAGCCCAAGGTGAATATCATCTCCGGGCGCATCAGCGGCGCCGAGGCGCTGATACGCTGGCGCCGTCCCGGCCACGGCATGGTCTCGCCCGCGCTGTTCATCCCCCTGCTGGAAGAGACGGGGCTGATCGTGCGCGTCGGCAACTGGGTGCTCGACGAGGCGTGCAAGAAAATCGGCGAGTGGGGTGCCAGCAGCATCGGCCCCGTGCACCTGTCCGTGAACGTCTCGGGCATCCAGTTCTTCGTCGGCGGCCTGGAGGAAGAGGTGCTCAAGGCCATCCGCAAGTACGACATCGCGCCCGACCTGCTGGAACTGGAGCTGACGGAAAGCTCGCTGATGTCGAATGCCGAGGAAACCATCGCCGTCTTGCGCAATCTCAAGGCGCTGGGCATCCAGATTTCCATCGACGACTTCGGCACCGGCTATTCCAGCCTGGCCTACCTGAAGCGCTTTCCCATCGACAAGCTGAAGATCGACATCGCCTTCGTGCGCGAAGTGACGAGCAACCCGGACGACGCGGCTATCGTGCTGGCCATCATCAGCATGGCGCACAGCATGAAGCTGCAGGTGATCGCCGAGGGCGTGGAAAACGATGCGCAGCTGGCCTACCTGCGGCGCCACGGCTGCGACGAGATGCAGGGCTATTATTTCAGCCGTCCCGTGCCGCAGGAAGAGTTCGAGCAGATGTTGATGGGCGGCAAGCTGCTGCAGGCGCCGCACGATGCGGGCAGCGAAGAGCAGCAGACCCTGCTGATCGTCGACGACGACGTCTTCATGCTCGACGTGCTCAGCGATTTCCTGGCGCAGGACGGCTACCGCATCCTCACGGCGCAGACGGCGGCCGAGGGCTTCGACATCCTGGCGCGCCACAAGGTGCAGGTGATCCTGTGCGACCAGTGCATGCCGCTGATGAGCGGCACGGAATTCATGGAGCGGGTCAAGCACCTGTGCCCCGATACCTTCCGCATCATGCTGTCCGCCTTCGCCGACTTGACGCCGATCATGGCGGCCATTAACCGGGGCGCCGTCGACCGCTTCTACACCAAGCCGTGGAAGGGCGCCGTGCTGCGCGAGAACATCCGCGAAGGCTTCCGCCTGCACAGCCTGCTGCACGGCCCCGTGAAGGCGGCCGCCTGAGCGCCCGCTTGCGTGTGCTGGCGCACCCTGCATGCGCGATTCCTGGCGGATTAGACGCCCGTCTCTAGTTTTGCTCTCTAGAATAAAAGCATCCATGATGGTGATGGCCTTGCAAACGACGGGAGCTGGCGATGGTGAAGAAACTGAAGGAACTGGCGGAGGACAAGGAACTGGCGAACGCCGTGCGCTCGTCCGCGCAGCAGATCTGGCAAGCGGGCCTGGGCGCCTTCGCCAAGGCGCAGGAAGAGGGCGGCCGCGTCTTCTCGAAGCTGGTGAAGGAGGGCACGGAATTCCAGAAGCGGGCCGAGGACAAGGTGGCCGGCGTCAGCGACAGCGTCGGCAAGCTGGCCGATGGCGTGGGCAAGCAGGCCAGCGGTTCCTGGGACAAGCTGGAGCAAGTGTTCGAGGAGCGCGTGGCGCGCGCCCTGGCGACCATCGGCGTGCCCACGCAGCATGACATCGCCGCGCTGCAGGCGCAGCTCGCGGCCTTGAGCGCGCAGGTGGCGGCCCTGTCGCGGCCTGCCGCCAAGGCGGCTGTCAAGCCGGCCGCCAAGCGTGCGGCCAGGCCGGCTGCCGCGCCTGCCGTGAAGGCGGCGCTGAAAGCGGCACCCAAGGCTGCCCCCAAGGCCGCCTCCAGGGCCGCGCCCAAGGTAGCCGCGGCCAAGGCGCCGGCCAGGCCCGCAGCCAAGGCCGTGGCCAAGCCAGCGGCCAAGCCCGCGGCGAAGAAAAAAGTGCCGGCGGCCTGAGCTGGCGCCGCTGTTCATCCAGCCTGCTCGCGCAGGCTTTTTTTTGGCCTGCCTTTTCGCCCGGGCCGGCGGGCGCAGTGTTTCATTACGGCTATCTTAGGTGGTATGCTTGTGGCAGAACACAGAGAGATTGCCCGCCATGCTACAAAAAGCACCACGCCGTACCCGCGAACGCATCCTGGAGTTGTCGCTGCGCCTGTTCAATGAGTTCGGTGAGCCGAATATCACGACCACCGTGATCGCGGAAGAGATGAACATTTCGCCGGGAAACCTGTACTACCACTTTCGCAACAAGGACGATATCGTCAATTCCATCTTCGTGCAGTTCGAGGCGGAAATCGAACGCATCCTCACCGTGCCGGACGGGCGCCGCTCGAATATCGAGGACGTCTGGCTGTACCTGCACCTGATGTTCGAACTGATCTGGCGCTACCGCTTCTTTTACCGCGACCTCAATGATTTGCTGTCGCGCAACCGCAAGCTGGAACTGCACTTCAAGCTGATCCTGGCGCACAAGATCAAGGTGGCCACGCAGCTGTGCGAGGACTTGCGCAGCGAACAGTCGCTGGAGGCGTCGGACATGGAGATCGGCGCCATGGCGACGAATATGGTGGTGGTCGCCACCTACTGGCTGTCGTACGAGTACGTGCGCAACCCGCGCAAGTACAGCGAGCAGCAATCCATGTCCGATGCGCTGGCGCGGGGCTGCTACCAGGTGCTGTCCCTGATCGGGCCGTACCTGCGCAATGAAACACATTTGTTGTTCCGCAAATTGTCGGAAGAATATGTGACCAAACTCAAGAACGACTGACGGCCCGGTCCGGCGCGCCGGCGCTGCCGGGCAGGCCGGAGGACCTTATTTACAGGAGACATGGCATGGCTTGGAAACAATTCCCCTATCCTGACGCAGCCTATGCCTATACGGCGCAGAGCCTGGAAGCGGCGTGGCCGCGCCTGCATGCGGGCGACGTCGAGCCGTTTCCCACGCACCCGGCGCTGCTGCAGGCCTGGCTGGCCTTCCACGCCGGGGATTTCGAACGGGCCGTGAAACTGGGTCTGGCCGTCGGCGTGCCCGGCTATGCGGTGGCGCACAAGGCCACCTGCATCTATGCCACCCACCTGGAAGGCAATGACAGCCAGCGGCTCGACATGTACGAAGAGGTGGCGGAACGCTGCGAGCGCCAGCAGAGCGAACAGCCGGACAATCCGGCCGGCTACTACTGGCATGCCTACAGCCTGGGCCGCTACGCGCTGGGCACCTCCGTCGTCAAGGCCCTGGCGCAGGGCATGGGTGCGCGCGTGCGCAACAGCCTGGACCGCACGATGACGATCGCGCCCATGCATGCGGAAGCGCATATCGCGTTTGGGATTTATCATACGGAAATTATCGACAAGGTGGGCGCCATGATCGGCGGCCTGACCTACGGTGCCAACAAGGAAGATGGCTACCAGCACTTCAAGACGGCGCTGGCCCTGACGCCGTATTCGGCGCTGGCCCACAGCGAATATGCGCGGGCGTTGAACATGCTCGACGGAAAGAAAAAACTGGCGGAAGCGCTGGCCCTGTATGAGCTGGCGGCCGAGTGCGTGGCACTGGATGCCAAGGAGCGTCTCGAGGTCGAGGCGGCGATTGATGAACTGAAAGAGTAAGGATTACTGTGATCAAGGCTTTATGTGTGTACTGTGGCGCCAACGCGGGCGTCTCGCCGGACTATGCGGTCGCGGCGCGGGAACTGGCGCGCGTGCTGGTGGCGGAAAATATTTCACTGGTGTATGGCGGCGGCAAGGTGGGCCTGATGGGCGTGATCGCCGATGAAGTGCTGCGCCTGGGCGGCGAAGTGACGGGCGTGATCCCCACGCAGCTGGTCGAGCGCGAGGTGGGCCACACGGGCCTGACGCGCCAGTTCATCGTCAAGGACATGCACGAGCGCAAGGCCATGATGGCCAGCCTGTCCGACGCCTTCATCGCCATGCCCGGCGGCTACGGCACTCTGGAAGAGCTGTTCGAGATGCTGACTTGGGCGCAGCTGGGCCTGCATGCCAAGCCCATCGGTCTGCTCAACGTCGACCGCTTCTACGATGGCTTGCTGGAATTTGTGCAAAACGGCAAGGAGCAGGGCTTCATCCGCCCGCAGCATGCTGCTTTCCTCAATGCGGATGCCGATCCGGCGGCGCTGGTGCAGCGCCTGAAGGATTGCGCGCCGTAAATTTTCCTCACGGAAATTCCACATGAGCCATGCACTGCGAAGTGCGTGGCTTTTTTATTTCCGCACGGGAAAATTGATCAAGCTCAATAAATTAATTAATAAAAATATACATAAATATTTCCAATAAGGCATGTTTTTTTGAAAATGAAGATGCTTTTTAAGCATGAATGTGGTTTACTGGACTGGTTCAAAGTTAGGAATCCCGGACACCGACGAGCGCAGTACAGACTCCCAGAAAATGGTGCCGATCAGTTTCAAGTTGCCACAGCCACGCTACTTCATCATCTCGAAAGGATGCTATTTTGAAAGCAATGACCCTCTTGCGCGCGACTGCCGTCGCCGCCATTCTCGCCGCCGGCGGCGCCCAGGCACAAAGCACCACCATCAGCTTCGATGCGCTGGAACAGCCAGGCATCTTCGGCTCCGTGTTTACGTCGTACTCGGAAAGCGGCTACGACTTCAACAGCAGCTTCCTGGGGCTGCTGAGCTCTGCCCATCAAGGCAATTTTGCCTACGCCGGCTCGGCTGGGCTGGGCGCGTCGGCCCTGACGACGACGACCCTGAAGCGCACGGACGGCGCGGCATTTTCGCTGAGCACCATCAGCCTGGCCGATTTCGTGAGCTTTCCCGGCTCCTATGACGTGACCTTCGTCGGCCACAAGGTGGGCGGCGGCACGGTGACGCAGACGTTCAGCCTCGACGGCAGCCATAGCTTCAGCGACTACACCTTCACGGGGTTCAGCAACCTGCTGTCGGCCACGTGGAAGGAAGGCGCCTTCCATACCTTCCAGGTCGATAATATCGGCGCCAGCGTGAGCGCCGTGCCGGAACCGGCCACCTACGGCATGCTGCTGGGCGGACTGGGCCTGCTGGCCTTCCTGCGCCGCCGCAAGAACGCCGCCTGAGCGTGAACCCTGCGCCGGCCACGCCGGCGCGCAAGCCGCCCAGCCGCTGCCAGGGCGGCTTTTTTACGTCCATCATGATCATGGAGCGCGGCATGCGGCATGCGGCATTCGCCGCTCGGGCCGCATGGATTGTCGTACTGCGCATGTCGCGGGGCAGGGCGCAAGGCACGGACGCGGCGTCGTTGGCGCCGGCGTCATGGCCCTGCCGTCCCGCTCATGACCAGAGGCGCTGGCCGGACAGGTCGAGCTGGGTCAGGTACAGCCGCACGTCGAATTCGTACTGGTGGTATTGCGGCTCCATGTAGGTGCACAGCTTGTAGAAGGCCTTGTCGTGCTGCTTTTCCTTCACGTGCGCCAGCTCGTGCACGGCGATCATGCGCAGGAATTCCAGCGGCACTTCCTTGAACATGGTGGCCACGCGGATTTCATGCTTGGCCTTGAGCTTGCCGCCCTGCACGCGCGAGATGGACGTGTGCAAGCCCAGTGCATGCTGGATCACGTGGATCTTGCTGTCGAACGCCACTTTGTTGATGGGTTCGGCGTTGCGCAGGAACTCATTCTTCAAGTCCTGCACATACTGGTACAGGGCCTTGTCGTTGCGCACGTCGTGCGCGGCGGGATAGCGCTTGAGCAGCACCTCGCCCAGCTTGTCCTGCGTGATCAGTTGCTGTACTTGCGCTTGCGTCTGTTCGGAATAGGCGCTCAGGTATTTCAGGGATGGCTGCATGCGGGGAAGGGAGGGGCGGGTCGCGGGTGTGTCGGTAAGGCGAGAATGTACCATATCGCCCCGCCCGGCGCAGTGCCCCGCTCCGCCCCATCCGCCCGCCAGCCCTCGCTAGCCCTCGCTAGCCCCCACCAGCCCTCGCCAGCCTGCGTCGCGCCGCCCGGTGCAGGCGTGCCCCGGGGTTCAGCCCTTGTCCTCCTCGCCCTTGTTGTCCTGCCTGCCCGTCTTCGCCTCGGCGCTGCCGCTGCGCGCCGCCGTGGCGCTGCGGCTTTCATTGGCGCGCTGGGCCGATTGCCGGCTTTCGCCGCCCTTGCGGCCGATTTCCGCCATGTGCTCGCGGTTGCGGCTGACGGCTTCGCCGCCTTTCTGCCCGGCCCGGCGCGCCTCTTCCGAATCGAATTCGTGCGCCGTGCCCTTCTGGTGGGCGGCCTGGCCGCCCTTGCTGGCGATTTCGCGCTGCTGTTCTTCATTCATGGCAGCGAAGCCGCGCTTGCTCGTGCCTTTCGTGCTGCCGGGATCGCTTGCCTTCTGGCTGCTGCCGGCGCCCTTGCCTTGTTCGTTTCCTTGATTGCTAGCCATGCTGTTCTCCTTGCGGTCGGGTGGGGATCAGGCGCTCAACGCGCCTGGTCAGGTTGCGGGCTGGTATCGCGCTTGCGGCCGGCGCCATCGCGGTGCTCGCCGGCGTGCATTTTTTCGATCAGTTCGCGCTGGCGCTGCGTGGCTTTTTCCGTTTCTTCGGCCGTCTTGCGCACCACTTCGTCGGCGAAGGCGGCAGCCGTGCGGCTCGCTTCGGGGATATGCGTTTCCGCTGCCCGATTCATCTCGACGTTGGCGTTGGCGACGAGATTGCCCAGCTGCTGCTGGTACTGGCGCAGCTTGTCGCTGCCCGGCTGCAGCTGGGCCGCGGCCAGCGACATGAACTCGCCCGTGTCGCGGGCGCACAGCAGCTGCTGGCTGGCGCGGCTCCATTCCTGGAGCAGGTCTTGCGCCAGCCGCAGGTGGAGCTCGCTCATTTGCTGTGCCGTATCGAACAGCTTGCGCGACAGTTCTGTGGCGAAGTTGAGCTGGGCTTCCAGGTGGGACTTCAGGGCGGGGCTGAGACTGGGATTGATGCTGTCTGTGAACATGTTCTACCTCAATGAAAATCTGGTCCGAGAAACACCCGGTGCACCGGATGCGACGTATGCCGTAACAAGCAAAGGGATAGACGCCGCAGGGCGCGCCAGGTTCCGTGCCCGATGCCGGTTTCAGGGCAGAATGGCGCCTGGCCGATGGAAAAACGCAGTGGTTTTGCGCCAGATCAAAGGAACGTCAATCAGCGTGCCGCCGCAGGCCGCCATGCTCACTGTGTGGAAAATGCGGGTTGAGCGGCCCAGCCGTGCGACAATAGCCGGCTCGCGGCAGCGCAGCCGATGGCCGGCGCGCGTGGCTGAGCCGAGCACCGCCTTATTTTTTGACCTGATTCCGCGACCATGACGCATCCCGAATACATCCTGACCCTGTCCTGCCTGGACCAGCGCGGCATCGTGCACCGCGTCTCCGGCTTCCTGGCCGAACGCGGCTGCAATATCCTCGATTCCGCCCAGTTCGGCGACCAGGAATCCCGGCTGTTCTTCATGCGCGTGCATTTCGCGCTGGAAGACGGCGCCGTCAGCGACGCCCAGCTGCGCGGCGACTTCGCCGAGCTGTCGCAAGCCATGCAGGTGAATGGCCCCTTCCACGGCCAGCTGCACGATGCGCGCGTCAAGCCGCGCGTGATGCTGATGGTGTCGAAGATCGGCCATTGCCTCAACGATTTGCTGTTCCGCTACAAGAGCGGCTTGCTGAACGTGGAAATTCCCGCCATCGTGTCGAACCACATGGAGTTCTACCAGCTGGCGGCCAGCTACAATATCCCCTTCCACCACTTGCCGCTGGCCACGGGCGCGCCGGAAGCGGCCAAGCTGGCGCAGGAAGCGAAGATCATCGAGCTGATGGACACCCACAAGATCGACCTGGTGGTGCTGGCGCGCTACATGCAGATCCTGTCGCCCGGCCTGTGCCAGGCGCTCGACGGCCGCGCCATCAACATCCACCATTCCTTCCTGCCCAGCTTCAAGGGCGCCAAGCCGTATGCGCAGGCGCACCACCGCGGCGTCAAGCTGATCGGCGCGACGGCCCATTTCGTCACGGGCGACCTGGACGAAGGCCCGATCATCGAGCAGGACGTCGAGCGCGTCGACCATGCGATGGATGCGGACACCTTGACGGCCATCGGCCGCGACGTCGAGTGCGTGGTGCTGGCACGGGCCGTGAAATGGTTCGTCGAGCATCGCATCCTGAAAAATGGCGACAAGACCGTGGTTTTCCGCTGATACCGACTTCATCTTCACTTTTTACCGAGACAGAAACACGATGGCCCTCAAAGCAACAATTTTCAAAGCCGATCTGCAGATCGCCGACATGGACCGCAATTACTACCAGGATCACGCGCTGACCCTGGCGCGCCACCCGTCCGAGACGGATGAGCGCATGATGGTGCGCCTGCTGGCGTTCGCCATCCACGCCAACGAGGCGCTGACGTTTACCAAGGGCCTGTTCGACACGGAAGAGCCCGACCTGTGGCAGAAGGACTTGACGGGCGCCATCGAGCTGTGGATCGAAGTGGGCCAGCCCGACGAGAAGCGCATCCTGAAGGCCTGCGGCCGTTCCGAGCAGGTGATCGTCTACAGCTATGGCGCAACGAGCCACATCTGGTGGAAGCAGATCGCCAACAAGCTGGAACGGGCGAAGAACTTGACCGTGATCAACTTGCCATCGGAGGCGGCGCAAGAGATGAGCAAGCTGGCGCAGCGCACCATGCAGCTGCAATGCACGATCCAGGATGGCCAGATCTGGCTGACGGACAGCGTCAACACGGTGCTGATCGACCGCGAACCGGTCAAGCCGGCCCGCTGATGTTGGCTGCCTGAAATGCAAAAAGCCCGGATCGCTCCGGGCTTTTGTCATTGCGGGCGCTTAATTCGGTGCGCTGCCCAGGTGGCGGATGCTGCTCGAGCGCTGCATGCTGCGGCTGATGCGCGGCTCGCCGTAGTAGCTCACTTCGCCGGAGCCGCCGATGCTGATGGTCAGCTCGTCCCTGGCCCACACTTCGGCCGCGCCCGAGCCGCCGATGCTTACCTGCACGTCGCGGGCGGCCAGGCGGCCCGCCTGGATATTGCCCGAGCCGCCGATCGATGCCGTCAGCTGCTCCGTCTTGCCCTGGCCCTTGAAGCTGCCGCTGCCGCCGATGGCCACGGCCACCATGCGGCCGTCGAGGTCGCGCACGTCGATGGAACCGGAGCCGCCCACGTCGAAGCGCAGTCTTTCCCCGCGCAGGCCCGCTGCCGTGATGTTGCCCGAGCCGCCCACGCTGACGCGCTCCACGTGGCGCGCCTGGATGACGATGGTCAGGCGGGTCTGGCGGAAGTTGGCATTGCGCCTGGCGGGCCGGATGCGCAGGGTGCCGTTTTCCACGGCCGTGTCGATCAGCGGCAGGATGTTGTCGTCCGCTTCGATGGTGACGCTGTCCGTGTTGCCGATGCGCAACTCGACATTGCCCGGCACGTTCAGCGCCACGCCATTGAAGCTGCCCACTTCGCGCGCCTGCTTCTGCAGCTTGCCGCTGCCCTGGATGCTGTCGCCGGAAATCCAGTCCAGCGGCGAGGCCAGCACGGGCATGGCGGGCAGCGCCAGGGCGCAGGCGGCCAGCAGCAGGGCGCGCGCGGCGCGGGCAGGACGGTGATGGAAAGTGGCGTATGTCATTCTTGCTCCCTGTTTGGAATTGGACTGCGTGCATGGTAGGGCAGCGGGACGCTCCTGCGTACCGTGCTGCGACAGACTGCAAGGCCGGCGGCACAGAATGCAGGAGGATGCGACAGGATGGCTTGAGGTATCATGCCGGTATTGGACATACGACGACCGGCACGCGCCGGTCCCACTACTGGAATTACATGCTGATCATCACCATCAAACAGGGCAAGGAAAAGAGCTTGCTGGGCCAATCGTGGATTTACGCTTCCGCGATTGAAAAAGTCGACGGCAAGCCGCAGGAAAAGATGAAGCCCGGCTCGACGGCCATCGTGCAAAGCTCGTCCAAGCAATTCATCGCCCGCGCCGCCTACAATTCGAAGTCGCAGATCCGCGCGCGCATCTGGAGCTTCAAGGAAGACGAGCCCGTCGACCACGCGCTGATCAAGCGCCGGGTCAAGGCCGCCATCGAGAAAAAGCTGCCGGCGATCAAGAAGGCGGGCGACAGCCAGCTGTTGACCCTGATCAAGGGCGAAGACGAAGGCTTGCCGGGCCTGGTGGTGCAGCTGTTCGGCGGCGTGCAGGGCTACCTGATCTGCGAATTCAACGCGGGCGGCGTCGATGCGTGGAAAGTGGCCATCGTGCAATCGCTGATGGCCTCGACGGGCTGCGCGAACGTGTACGAACGGTGCAACGAGCTGATGCGCAAGGGCGAGGGCCTGCCCCTGATCGACGGCGCCCTGGCCGGCGAGGAACCGCCCGATGAAGTCATGCTGACGGACAACGGCGTGCGCTATGCGCTGGACCTCAAAACGGGGCACAAGAGCAAGTTCCGCTGAGAACGGCTATTTGACATGAAAAGAACCGGCCCTGGCCGGTTTTTTTATAGGGAACCCGCAAACCACTGGGGTCGGACCCTCAGGGTCCGACCCCGGCTGTAGCCGGGCTTACGGAGTGATTGACGGCTACTCCAGCGGCACGCTGCGGTACTTGTTTACCTCCAGGGCCGACACCGCCGGCGCATCGTTGCCCCAGGATGCGCGCAGATACGTCACCACGGCCGCCACTTCGGCGTCGTCCATGACGGGGCCGAACGGCGGCATGCCGTAGGGGCGCGGGTTGCCGCGCGTGCCGGGCGCGAAGCCGCCGTTGAGCACGAGGCGGATGGCGTTCACGGCCGATTCCGTCGTCAGCGCGCGGTTGCCGGCCAGCGGCGGGTAGCCGGGCGGCACGCCCTTGCCATCGTCCTGGTGGCAGCTGGCGCATTGCGCCGCATACAGTTTCGCCCCCAGCGCCAGCTGCTGCTTGGCCCGCTCCGACGTGTCGCGCGGCGGCCGTTTGACCGCTTGCGCGGGACCGGGCAGGCTCTTCAGGTAGACGGCCATGGCTTGCACGTCGCCAGTCTCCATGTGCTGCAGGCTTTGCCGTACCACCTCGGCCATGGGGCCGAAGACGGTGGCGCGGGGCGAGACGCCCGTTTGCAGCAAGTCCACGATATGCGCCGTGTCCCAGTCGCCCAGGCCCGCTTCCGCATCCGACGTCAGCGACGGGGCATACCAGCCCAGCACGGGAATCAGGCCGCCCGACAGGCCGTCGTCGCTGCCGCCCAGGGTGGTGCGGCTGCTATGGCAGGCGCTGCAGTGGCCCAGGCCCTGCACCAGGTAGGCGCCGCGGTTCCATTCCACGCTGTTTTCCCTTGCCGGCTGGTACACGCCCGGCTTGAAATACAGGGCGCGCCAGGCGGCCAGGGCGATCTGCTGGTCGTAGGGGAAGCGCAGCGCATGCGGCTGGTTGCTTTGCCGGTGCGGCGGCACGCTCTGGAAATACGCGTACAGGGCGTCGCTGTCCTCGCGCCGCACCTTGGTGTAGTTGGTGTACGGAAAGGCGGGATACAGCAGGCGGCCATCCTTCGATTTGCCGTTGTGGAGGGCGCGCCAGAAATCGTCGGCCGTCCAGCTGCCGATGCCCGTTTCCCTGTCCGCCGTGATGTTGGGCGAGAGCACCTTGCCGAACGGCGTCTGCAGGGCGCGGCCGCCCGCGTAGGCGACGCCGCCCCGTGTCGTGTGGCAAGCCATGCAGTCGCCGGCCTTGGCCAGGTAGGCGCCGCGTTCGATCAGCTGTTGCGGGGTCAATGTGCTGGCGGCCGCAGGCGGCCCCGGGTCGTCGCCCGGGTACAGCAGGAACAGGGCGCCGGCAGCGGCGATGGCCACGCAAGCCGTGGCGATGATGGCTTTTTTCATGGCGTCACCTGCGCCGTGGAACCGGGGACGCCGCCGCAGTGCAGGGGCAGCGGCAAGGCGATGCTGCCGGCGGGGCGCGCCTCGGCGCTGGCTACCTGGGTGCCCAGCCAGGCCGACACGGCGCCCACGTCCGCGTCCGACAGGCGCTGCGCCACCTGCGCCATGCAGTCGGGCGCCTGGGCGCGGCGGATGCCGTTCTTCCACGCGCCCAGCTGGGCGTTGATGTAGTCGCGCGGCAAGCCCAGCAAGCCGGGGATGGCGGGCGCCGCGCCGGCCAGCTGCTGGCCGTGGCAGGCGATGCAGGCGGGAATCTTCTTGCCGGGATCGCCCTGCAGCACCAGCTGCCGGCCCCGTGCCAGGGCCGCCGTGCCGGCGCCGCTGGGCTGGGCCGGCGGCGGGGCAGGGTGCTGCGCCGCGAAATACCCGGCGATCTCGCGCAGATAATCGTCCGGCAGGTGCTCCACCATGTAGTTCATCAGCGGATACTGGCGCCGGCCCTCGCGAAAGTTCAGCAGCTGGTTGTACAGGTAGCCGGCCGGCTTGCCGGCGATGCGGGGAAAGAAGGCGTCATGCTTTTCCTGCTGCGCATGGCACGCCGTGCACGCCTTGATGCGCTGCTCCAGGCTGTCCGGCACCGTGGCCGGGGCCGCCATGGCCAGGGCGGGCAGCAGGACCGCCATGCCGACAAGGAGGAAAGGAAGCCTGGCAATGGGAAATCGCATGTAAGTGTCACCTGTCTGGGCTGGCCGGGGCTGCTGGCATCATTGCCAAGGATATACTGTGTGCTGATATTGGAACAGGATCAGTTGTGCGGAAAAACTACGGATCAGTTTTAGGGGAGGCAGGCGTGCGCCTGAAGCGATATGAAGTGCTGGCGGAAGAGGTCGCCGCCATGATAGCCACGCAGCTGCTGCTGCCCGGCGACAGGCTGCCCTCCGTGCGCCAGCAGCATGCGCGCAGGGGCGTGAGCCCGTCGACGGTGTTCCAGGCCTATTATCTGCTGGAAGCGCGCGGCATGATCGTCTCGCGGCCCCGCTCCGGCTATTACGTGGCGCCGCAGCGCGCCGCGCTGGCCCCCGAGCCGGACAGTTCGCGCCCTGCGGATGCCAGCACCACCGTCGACGTCAGCGACCTCGTGTTCGAGGTGCTGGGCGCCGTGGGCGCGCGCGACATCGTGCCCTTCGGCTCGGCCTTTCCCAGCCCGCATTTGTTTCCGATGGAAAAGCTGGCGCGGGCCGTGTCGGCCAGCATGCGCCGCCTCGACCCGTGGAGCACGGTGACGGACCTGTCCATGGGCAATGCCGAACTGCGCCGCCAGATCGCCCTGCGCTACCAGCAGGACGGCGTGCCGGTGTCCAGCGACGATATCGTCATCACGAATGGCGCGCTGGAAGCGCTGAACCTGTGCCTGCAAGCCGTCACGCGGCCCGGCGACACGGTGCTGATCGAGTCGCCCAGCTTCTACGCCTGCCTGCAGGCGCTGCAGCGGCTGGAACTCAAGGCCGTCGAGATCGCCACCAGTCCCCGCGACGGCGTCGATCTGGCGGCGCTGGAAGAGCTGCTGCAGCGCCACCGTCCCAAGGCGTGCTGGCTGATGACGAATTTCCAGAATCCCCTGGGCAGCCTGATGCCGCCGGAAAAGAAGCGCGCGCTGGTGGACTTGCTGGCGCGCCATGCGGTGCCGCTGATCGAGGATGACGTGTATGGCGAGCTGTATTTCGGCAAGCAGCGTCCTGGCCTGACGAAAAGCCACGACAGTGCGGGCCTCGTCATGCACTGCAGCTCGTTTTCCAAGACCCTGGCGCCCGGCTTCCGGCTGGGCTGGGCCGTGGCGGGCCGTTACGCGCGCCAGGTCGAGCGCCTGAAGCTGACGACGAGCCTGTCGGCGCCCATCCCGCTGCAGATGGCGCTGGCCGACTACCTGGCGCAGGGCGGCTACGACCGCCATTTGCGCCAGCTGCGCCTGACCCTGGCGGCGCAGCAAAACACCATGCTGCAAGCCATTGCCGTGCACTTTCCGCCCGGTACGCGGGTGACGCGGCCGCAAGGGGGCTATTTCGTGTGGGTCGAGATGCCCGTGGGCGTCGATGCGCTGGCCCTGCACCGCAGTGCGCTGGCGGCCGGCATCAGCATCGCGCCCGGCCCCATCTTTTCCGCCACGCGCGCATTCCGCCACTGCATCCGCCTCAATTACGGCCACCCGTGGAGCCCGCAGCTGGAAGCGGCCATCGCCACTCTGGGGCGGCTGGCGCTGGCGGCGACGGCATAGCCGAGAAAAAATCCCTGCTGCAGACAAGTGTTTCATTCCAAAAAGAAATATTGCTGTTATATTGGTGTATCTATAACTAATGATGGGAATGATAATGGATAACACGCAGCCGGAAGTGGGTCGTACGCAAGATACGACGATCGCCATCCTGTCCCATATTGGCGGCCTGTTCACCAGCTGGGTGGCGCCGCTGATCATTTATCTGATCAAGAAGGATGATGCGGACAAGTTCTCGGCCGAGAATGCCCGTGAAGCGCTCAATTTCCAGATTACCCTGATTCTCTGGTACATCGTCTGCTTCATCCTGACCTTCGTCATCATCGGCATTTTCATGTTCTGGCTGGTGGCGCTGGGTAATCTGGTGTTTTCCATCATTGCCGCCGTGAAGGCCAGCAATGGCGTCGTCTACCGCTATCCCCTGACCTGGCGTCCCGTCAAGTAAGGCCGTGCCGGGCGTCCCGCTTCAGCCGGGACGGCCGGGCAGCGCGAGAAATGCTGCGAAGTCGGGCGCCACCGCGGTGGCGGCCCCTGTTTCATGCGACCACAGCACGACCACGGGCTCGCCCGACGGTCCCGTTTGCGCATAGTCAAAGCAATAGTAGTCGCCCGTGCCGAACTGGGCGAAGGGCAGCAGGGCGGCGGCATTGTCGCCGTCTGCATGCGCGAGCCATTCCTGCCAGTCCGTGTTGTAGTGACGGCTTATCGACTCCCACGTCTTGCGCGCATTCGCCGCGTCGTAGACGGGAAACACGCACAAGGCGCCCAGGGCGCGGCCATTGTTTTCCAGCAGCCATGCCACGTAGGACGGGGGCAGGGCGCGCGCCAGCGCCTGCTCGGCGGCGGCGATCGCGACCGGGCTGGTGCCGATGGACTTGTTTTTGCTCATGAGTAGCTGTAACGGTGCCGGCCCGCTGCGGCCGGTTCAGGCGGGGATGGCTGGCGGGGCGGGCGGCGCGCTGGCGCGCGGCGCCTTCTGCGGCGCCACCTTGCCGCCGTCGGCGATCCAGCGGCGGTACACGCGCAGGGCCACTTGCGCATCGTCGGCCGCGTACAGGATCTGCTTTTCCGTCAGGCGCGACGTGGCCCAGTTGGTGGTGGAGATCTTTTTCGACTTTTGCAGGTGCAGGCCGAAGAACTTGGCCACGGCCGTTTTCGCGCCCAGGTCGTTGCGCTGGCCGCCGCGCAGGGCGACGGACAGGTCGAGCACCTGGGCCGGCGCGATGCCCAGCTTGGCGCGCAGGCGCTTGACGTCGTCGGACAGGCCGAAGCCCACCTTCAGGGTGGTGGTCGATTCGAGGATGGCCTTCAGTTCGGCCAGGGCCGGCGCCGGCGTGGCGCCCACCTGGAACAGGTAGGCGATGTCGTCGGTGGCCAGCTGGATCAGGTGCGGTCCCGTGGATGACTCGCCCTTCACGAAAGTCGGCTTCGATTCCGTATCGAAGCCGATGGCGTCCGTTGCCAGCAGGGCGGCCATGGCCGCCTTGGCATCGTCACTGGTGCGTACCAGCTTGACGTGGTCGAGTTCGATACCCTGGTAGGGCGGCAGTGGCGGCGCGGCAGCAGTGTCCATGAAACCGGATCAGCCTTTGCGCGAGAATTTCGCGGTCAGCTGATTCAGTTTTTCCAGGCGCAAACGGTTCGCTTCTTCGGCGGCGGCCGCGTCGCGTTCGGCTTTCTTGCGCTCGGCTTCCTTCTTGAAGCGCTGCTGCAGCACTTGCGTGGCGTGGTCGCGGTGGGTTTGCGTCACTTCCGCGCCGGCCGTGCCGTCGAGGTCGTAGCGCACCTTGGCTTTTTCCATCACGCGCAGGTAGCGCAGGGAACCCGTGTGGATGCCCAGCGCCGTGCGCATCAGCTTGCGGTCCAGGTCCGGCAGGCGCGCCAGGATCTGCTTGTCGATGCCGATAGCCAGGGGCAGGCAATCGCGGAAAGGCGGGAATTGCTCCTGGAACTGCTTCAACAGGGCGCGCGCGGTCAGTCCGGCGGGCGCCGGTGTGGCCGCCGCGGCCGGTGCCGCCGCTGGGGCTGCATCTGCTGGCGTGACAGGAGTGGTGGCTTGCTGGTCTGGCGTGGAGCTGGTCATCGACATCATTGGTTGGGCTATAAAAGGGGAGCATAGCACGCGCCACAGGCAAGTGCATTGTCTTTTTTGGCAACTTGACCTGCATTAAGCCCGTGTTCGCCTAGCCGCGGGCAGCGCGAAATGCGGGAAATGTGTATAATGTCGGCTTGCGCTGAGGACAGAGCCCGGTTTTTGAAGGCTGGACTCAGGTGTACAGGGGATAGGAGCAGTACGGTGCAGGGCGACAATTATTGGTATTTTTGATATCGGACATTCCGCTTATCAATTATCCAGATAACTGGCCTTCGTGCATAATCTTGCTCTCCGCTGTGTCTTCACTGAACAACAATAGATTCAAGCCCGTTCTGGTACGGGCTTTTTTTCATTCCGCAATGTACATCGCCTATTTATCTGACCCGGCTTCGGCCTCGCCGTACGGTCCGCCGCTCCGCATGCCGGATGCGCGGGCTATGAACGTTCCGATAGACAGGCGCCGCTGCCCTTGACGGCAGCCGCAACAATACGCTCCATCGAGTCCGGTTTCGCAGGCTTAGGTGGAATCATTCACTTCGCGCCGACACCATCTGGTCTCGCATTAAGAGATATCTCATGAAGAATACGCCAAAAACTTTAACGTTGTCCGCCAAGGCGCCACGCCCAGCCGCGGCACCACTTGCCGTACCCAAAACGACTTTATCTTACTTCATCGATAATGCGCAAGCGAATCCGGAAGCCACCGTCACGACGGCGCCCACCGTCGTCACCGTGGTGAAGAAAAGCCGCTCGCGCCTGGCTGCCGTGCCGCCGGCCGACGCCGCCGTGGAAGCGCCCGTGGCCGCCCCTGCCGCCGAAGCCGTTGCCGAGTCCGCCGAAGCGGCGCCGGCCAAGGTGCCGAGCGTGAAGATCGCCCCGGCCGCCAAGGTTGCCGTCGCGCCGCGCAAGGTCAGCGAAAGCGCCGCCACGAACAAGGTGGTGACGGCGGCCCGCTCGAAAGTCGTGCGCGCCAAGCCGGAAGCGGCACCCGTGACCATCATCACCGGCGCGCAAGTGGTCAGCAAGACCACGGATGCCGACGCCCTGGCCGCCATCGATACGTCGAATTATTTCTTGCCGACCGTCAAGGTGCCAGGCCGCCGTGGCCGCAAGCCGAGCGAATTCACGCCGGAAAACGATGAAGTGGCAGCACTGAACGCCGTCGAACGCGCGGAACTGAAGGCCGTCTCGAAGGCGCGCGACCGCAAGGCCAAGGGCGGCCTGGCCGATGCACTGGGCGATCCGGAAGCGTCCGCAGCGGACCTGGAACGCCGCCGCAAGCAGATCACGGGCCTGATCAACATGGGCAAGGAACGCGGTTTCCTCACCTATGCCGAGATCAATGACCAATTGCCGGAAAACATCATCGATCCGGAAGCGATCGAAGGCATCATCGCCACCTTCAACGACATGGGCATCGCCGTCTATGAGCGCGCCCCTGACGCGGAAAGCCTGTTGCTGACAGACAACGTTGCCACCGTCACCAGCGACGACGAAGTGGAAGCGGCTGCCGCCACGGCCCTGTCGACCGTCGACTCCGACTTCGGCCGCACCACCGACCCCGTGCGCATGTACATGCGCGAAATGGGCGCCGTGGCGCTGCTGACGCGCGAAGGCGAGATCGAGATCGCCAAGCGCATCGAAGGCGGCCTGAAGGACATGATCCAGGCCATTTCCGCCTGCCCCACCACCATCGGTGAAATCGTTGCGCTGTCGCAAAAAATCGCGCGCGATGAAATCAAGGTCGATGAAGTGGTCGATGGCTTCGTCGATTTGAACGAAAGCAATGCTCCTGCCCCGGCCGCTGCCGCCGCGCCTGCCGTCGCCAGCGACGACGAGGAAGAGGAAGAGGAAGCCGAGGAAGAAGATGGCGACGCCAATGGCGGCGCGGCCGGCTTCTCCAGCGAACAGCTGGCGCAGCTGAAAAAGAATGCGCTGGAAAAGTTCGCCGTCATTTCCACGCAGTACGACAAGATGCGCAAGGCGCCCGAGGGTTACAACTCGAAAGCCTACGTCAAGGCGCAGGAAGCCATTTCGCAGGAATTGCTGGGCATCCGCTTCACGGCCAAGGTCGTCGAAAAGCTGTGCGACACCCTGCGCGGCCAGATGGAAGAAGTGCGCCACATCGAGCGCGCCGTGCTGGAACTGTGCGTGAACAAATGCGGCATGCCGCGCGCCCACTTCATCAAGGTGTTCCCGGGCAATGAATGCGACCTGGAATGGGTTGACCGCGAAGTCGACTGCAAGTATCCGTACAGCGCCATCCTCAGCCGCAACGTGCCTGCCGTCAAGGAACTGCAAAAGAAGATGATCGACCTGCAAGCCCGCGTGGCCCTGCCGCTGGCGGATTTGCGCAAGATCAACAAGCAGATGGCGGCCGGCGAAAAGCGCGCCCGTCACGCGAAACGCGAAATGACGGTGGCCAACTTGCGCCTGGTCATTTCGATCGCCAAGAAATACATCAACCGCGGCCTGCAATTCCTCGACCTGATCCAGGAAGGCAACATCGGCCTGCTGAAGGCCGTGGATAAATTCGAATACCGCCGCGGCTACAAGTTCTCGACCTACGCCACCTGGTGGATCCGCCAGGCCATCACGCGTTCGATCGCCGACATGGCGCGCACCATCCGCGTGCCGGTGCACATGATCGAAACGATCAACAAGATGAACCGCATCTCGCGCCAGATCATGCAGGAAACGGGCAGCGAGCCGGACCTGGCGACCCTGGCCGTCAAGATGGAAATGCCGGAAAACAAGGTGCGCGAGATCATGAAGATCGCCAAAGAGCCGATTTCCATGGAAACGCCGATGGGCGAAGATGGCGATTCGCAACTGGGCGACTTCATCGAAGACAACACCACCCTGGCGCCGCTGGACGCCGCGCTGCACGCCTCGATGCGCAACGTGATCAAGGAAGTGCTGGACTCGTTGACGCCGCGCGAAGCGAAAGTGCTGCGCATGCGTTACGGCGTGGAAATGTCGAACGACCACACGCTGGAAGAAGTGGGCAAGCAGTTCGACGTGACGCGCGAGCGCATCCGCCAGATCGAGGCGAAAGCCATGAGCAAGCTGCGCCAGCCTTCCCGTTCGGACAAGCTGAAAACGTTCCTGACACAGAACTAAGCGGTCAGCAGGCAATAAAAAAGAGGCGCAAGCCTCTTTTTTTTCGTCTGTACTGTCGTGGTCTACATGAATCGCGTGCGCGCCCCCAGCAGACCCATGCGGTAGTTGCGCTGCAGCTTGTACAGCACCACGCCGCTGGCGCCGATGACGAAGGTGATGACCAGCCAGTCCAGCGGGTTGCCGCGCTGTGGCGGCGGCGCCGCGCGCGACGAGACGGCAAAAGCCTGGAATTTATGTCCCGTGTAGACGGCGCCCACCACCAGGCCCGCATCCGTGATCTTGTTGGTCAGGTACAGGCCGTCGTCGCGGCGGCGCACCGTCATCACGCCTTCCTTGTAGACAAAGGTCATCGGCTCATAGCCATTGATCTTGACGCTGCCGACGACGTGGCCGGCCGCGTTGACGGCCGTGGCGTAGCTGTCGCCCTGGCCGATCATGGCGCCCAGGTCGAGCATGCGCTTGCCGTCCCAGGCGAACGCATGCCAGCGGCGTTTTTCCGTTTCCGACGCGCCCACGACCAGGCCCGCATCATTGATGGCGGTGGCCGAGCTGATGCGCCCGCCGGGCAGGGTGCCGATTTCCTGCATGCCCTCGCCGGGGCGGTAGACGAAGGCGCGGCGGAAGCCGTCGCTGCGCTGCGCCGTGCCCACCACCACGCCATGCGTGTTCAGGCCGCTGGCATAGCTGCTGGCGCCGCCCAGGGTGCCCAGGTCTTGCAGGCTGTGATCGGCTTTCGTGACGAAGGCGTGGAAATCGCCGCCGCTCGTATCGGCATAGCCGGCGATCGTGCCGTCGCGCGTGATGGCCGTGGCATAGCTGCTGGTGCCGCCCAGGGTGCCCAGGTCGCGCATGCCGCCCGCCTCTTCATAGCGGAAGGCATGCCAGGCGCCGCTGGCCGTCTGCGCGGAACCGACCACCACGCCATGGGTATTGATGGCCTTGGTGAAACCTTCATGGCCACCCAGGGTGCCCAGCTCGCGGATGCGGCCGTGCTGGTAGACCACGGCGCGGCGCCGGCCTTCCTCTTCCGTGATGATGCCGGCCACCAGGCCCGCCGGGTTCAGGTCGGACGCGATGCTGCCATCGCCGCCTTTCTCGCCGAAGCCATGTTCGGCATAGATGCTGGCGCCGGCAGGGGGCGTCATGGACAGCAACAGCAGCAGGGCCAGGCGTGGCAGCGGCGTGGCGGGAAAGCAGGAGAACCGTGGCGGCATGGTAGTTTCCTTAAAGAAAAACCTCACTATACGTCCTTGTGCCGTCGATGCATACCTAATTTGCTACTGTTTTTGCTAACTTCTCAGCGTTCATGCCCTGGCTGTGACCGGAGGGTGCCTGCGGCAGGCGGATCGCCAGCGCCGTGCCCTGGCCCGCCTGGCTGTCGATGCGCAGCTCGCCGCCCAGCGCGTGCACGCGCTCGCGGATGCTTTTCAGGCCGAAGGCGGCCTGCTTGCCGTGGTCGCCAGGCTGCATGCCGATGCCGTTGTCGCTGATGCGCAGCACGACGGCTTGCGCATCCTGCGCCAGCGCCACGTCCACTTCGCTGGCCTGGGCGTGGCGCACGATGTTCGACAGCGATTCCTGCAGCACGCGGAAGATGGCCGACGTCTGGCGCTGGTCCAGGCCCAGGTCGGGCGCGTCGCTGGCGATGTGCAGGCGGTAGCGGATGGCGCCGCGGCCTTCCATCTGGCGTATCAGCCATTCGGCCGCCGGCACCAGGCCCAGTTCCAGGGTGCTCGGGTGCAAGTCGTTGATGATGCTGCGCACGGAGCGGATGGTGGCGTCGATGGTGTCGAGCACGCGCTGCGCATGGCGGTGCAGGCGCGGGTGCGCGGCGGCCGTGCGCGCGTGCAGCAGCGACACGTCGATGCGCAGCACCATCAGGCTTTGTCCCAGGTCATCGTGGATGTCGAGCGCGATGCGCCGCCGTTCCTCTTCCTTGATGGTTTGCTGGTGGTCGGACAGCTCGCGCAGCTGGGCCAGCGAGCGCTGCAGGTTTTCCTCGTTGCGCTTGCTGTCCGTGATGTCGATGGCCATGGCGATGATCATCTGCGGCCGGCCATCGGCGTCGAAGACGGGTTTCTTGTGCGTCTGCACGAGGCGGTTTTCCTGCAGCTGGGCATTCCATATGAGTTCCTCGCGGATCACCACCTGGCGGGTGGCAAAGGCTTGCCGGTCCGCCGCCTGGAAACCGGCGTTCTGGTCCTGGGGAAAGTGCTGCAGGTCGCGCCCTTCGGCGATGTCCTGGTGGCGCACGCCCCATTGCTGCTCGCACGCCTGGTTCATCAGCACGACGCGCGATTCGGCATCCTTCAGGAATAGCGACAGGGGCATCATGGAGATGATGTCCTGCAGCCGCTCCTCGCTGCGCGCCAGCGCCGCTTCCGTCTGCGCGCGCATGGCGACCTCGGCGGACAGGCGGGCATTCACGTCCTGCAGCTGGGCCGTGCGCAGGGCCACGCGGCTTTCCAGTTCCGCATGGGCGACGCTCAAGGCGTGCTCGGCCCGTTTCTGTTCGGTGAGGTCGCTGGCCAGCACGAGGGCGCCCGTCAGGCTGCCCTGCTGGTCGTACAGGCAGCGTCCGCTGATCATGGCCCAGCGCTCCGTGCCGTCGCTGTGCCAGTACTGCAGTTCACCCATGCAGCTGTGTTCCTGCGCGCGCATCAGCGGACACAGGCGCCGTATGGTCGCCTCATCGTGGAATTCTCTCATCTTGTGGCCCAGCAGATCTTTCGCCGGCATGCCCAGCATGTCGCACAGGCGCTGGTTGACGTGCAATATCGTGCCTTGGGCATCCGTCTGCCACATGCCGTCCTGCGCCGTCTCGCTCAGGTCGCGGTAGCGCATGGTGCTGGCATCGAGCAGCTTGCGCGTGCTGGCGAGGTGGGCCCGCAGCTTGCGCATCAGCCACATGGCCGTGCCGGCGGAAGTCGCCAGCAGCAGCGACAGCCAGACATGCTCCCAGAAGTCGAGCTCCTGCCAGGCCACGCCCGCCAGCCAGCCCAGCATGACCAGGACGAGGGCCGCGCATGCCGCACTCAAGGTTTCAATCGACCATTTGCTCATCCGCGCCCCTGGCGTCATGGTTGGCCGCTGCGGTGCGCGTGGCGCCGGAGTGGGGAAGGTATCCGACGCTAGTGTAATGCCAAATGTTGCTTTCTTGAGAATATTTTTCCATTAGGAAAGCAAAAAGGGCCGGCCCTTGCGGTGCCGGCCCCTGCCTCCCACTGACGTCAGCCCGTGTTGCGCAGGCCGGCCGCGACGCCGTTGATCGACAGCTGGATGCCGCGGTGCACCCTTTCATCGATCTTGCTTTCCGCCGACAGGGCGCGGTTGCGCTTGATCAATTCCACCTGCAAGTGGTTCAGCGGGTCGAGATAGGCGAAGCGGTTCTGGATCGAGCGGGCCAGCAGCGGGTTGCCCGCCAGGCGCTCCGTATTGCCGGTGATCAGCTCCAGGCAGCGCAGGGTGTTGCCGTGTTCGTCCGTGATGCGCTTGTAGATGCGTTCGCGCAAGTCCTGGTCGGCCACCAGTTCCGCATAGCGCGAGGCGATCGCCAGGTCCGTCTTGGCCAGCACCATGTCCATGTTCGACAGCAGGGTGGCGAAGAACGGCCACTCGGCGTACATGGCGCGCAGGGTGGCGATCCTGTCATCCTTTGATGCTTGCTCGCCATCATTGATCCACGCTTCGATGGCGCTGCCGAAGCCGAACCAGCCCGGCAGCAGCAAGCGGCACTGGCCCCAGGAAAAACCCCAGGGAATGGCGCGCAAGTCCTCGATGCGCTGGTTGGCCTTGCGCGAGGCGGGACGCGAACCGAGGTTCAGCTCGGCGATTTCCGCGATGGGCGTGGCCGAGAAGAAATATTCCGTAAAGCCGGGCGTTTCATACACGAGGTGGCGGTAGGCGTGATAGGCCAGGTCCGACAGCTGCGCCATCACGGCTTCGAACTGCGCCAGCTGGCCGTTGCGGGCCGGATTGGCTTCCTGCGGCGCCAGGCTCGCTTCCAGGGTGGCGGCGACGAGCAGTTCCAGGTTGCGCCGGCCGATTTCCGCATTGGAAAACTTCGAGGCGATGATTTCGCCTTGTTCCGTCAGGCGGATCTGGCCGTTGACGGTGCCCGGCGGCTGGGCCAGGATGGCTTCGTAGCTGGGGCCGCCGCCCCGGCCCACCGTGCCGCCGCGGCCGTGGAACAGGCGCAGCTTGACGCCGGCCTTCCGGAAGTCGGCCACGAGCGCCAGTTCCGCCTTGTACAGTTCCCAGTTCGACGTGAGGAAGCCGCCATCCTTGTTCGAATCGGAATAGCCGAGCATGACTTCCTGCAGCTGTCCCTGCTTGGCGATCAATTGTTTGACCAAAGGCAAGGCCATCAGCCGGCTCATGATGCCGGCCGCGCGCTGCAGGTCGGGAATGGTCTCGAACAGGGGGATGACCATCAGCTCGCACGTGCTGTCGCCGTCGCCGCCCGCCTTCCAGTCGGTGCGCAGCAAGCCCGTTTCCTTTTGCAGCAGCAGCACTTCGAGCAGGTCGGATACGGTTTCCGTGTGCGAGATGATGTAGTTGCGGATGGCCCGCGCGCCGTAGCGCTGGCGGATGTCGCGCGCCGCGCGCAGGATTGCCAGTTCGGAATCCGTTTCCGTGGCGTAGCTGATGTAGGGCGAGTACAGCAAGCGCGGCTGCGCCAGTTCGCCCAGCAGCAGCGCTTCCTTGTCCGCCTCGGACAGGCCAGCGTAATCGGCGGCCACGCCGCTGCGGGCGAACAGGTCGGCCAGCACGCGCTCGTGCACGTCGGACGTCTGGCGCATGTCCAGCGACGCCAGGTGGAAGCCGAAGATGTCGGCCGCGCGCGCCAGGGTGGCCAGGCGGGGGCGCACGAGGGCCGCGCCGTGATGGGCTTCCAGCGAGGCGACGATGGTGCGCAGGTCGGCCACGAAGGCGGAAGCGTCCGCATAGGCGGCGGCCGCGCCCACTTCCTTGCGCAGGATGTTGGTGGCGCCCAGGGCGCGCGCCGTGGCGGCCAGGCGCGCATAGATGCCGATCAGGGCGCGGCGGTACGGTTCGTCGCTGCGGTGCGGCGAGGCGTCCGGCGACTGGTCGGCCAGCGCCTGCAGTTCCGCGCTCACGCCCACCATCAGGGTCGAGACGGACAGTTCCGCGCCCAGCGCATGCACTTCGTCGAGGTAGAAATCGAGGATGGTGGTGGCGTGGCGCGCCAGCGCGTGCTGCATGGTGCCCGCGTTGACGTTCGGGTTGCCGTCGCGGTCGCCGCCGATCCAGCTGCCCATCTGCACGTAGGCGGCGTTGATCGGTTCGATGGTGCCGTCGCCGTTCGGGTATTCGGCGGCGATATCGTCCTCGATGTCGTCGTACAGGCCCGGCAGTTCGCGCAGGAAGGTGATGCGGTAGTAGGACAGGGCGTTCTCGATTTCGTCGGCCACCGTCAGCTTCGAGTAGCGCAGCATGCGCGTCTGCCACAGCGTCGATACGCGCGAGCGCAGCAGCTGCATGTTGGCGTGCCGTTCCTTTGGCGTCAGCGGCAGGTCGCGCTCGGCCAGCAGGCGGGCGATGTCATGTTCCGCGTCGAGGATGCTCTTGCGCTGCACTTCCGTCGGGTGGGCCGTCAGCACGGGAGCGATCAGCGCATCCTGGAAGAAGGTGTCGACGGTGGCGCGCGGCACGCCGGCGGCGCGCAGCTTCTTCAGCGCGAAGCTGACGCTGCCCTTCTGCGCCGGCGAGCCGGCCAGCAGGTGGGCGCGGCGGCGGCGGATGTGGTGCTGGTCCTCGGCGATGTTGGCCAGGTGCGAGAAGTAGGAAAAGGCGCGCACGACGGAGATCGTCTGTTCGCGGCTCAGTTCCTTGAGCATGGCGTCCAGTTCCAGCGCGGCCCCCGCGTCCGCTTCGCGGCGGAAGCGCACGGACGTCTGGCGGATGGTTTCCACCACGTTGAAGACGGCGTCGCCTTCCTGTTCGCGCAGCACGTCGCCCAGCAGGCGGCCCAGCAGGCGGATATCTTCTTTCAGCGGCGCATCCTTGTCGGCGCCGGCCGGTGTGACTATTTCTGGTGCTACTGCGTCATTGAGCATAATAAAGAACCAAAGTAAGTGGAAAAGCAAGGGAATGAAGATCGCACCGGGCGTTTGGCCGCAGGGGGGAGGGGGCGCATGATAAAATTTGTGGTCTTGAACATGGACGCTAGCCTGACTTGGCCGTATAGGCAAAGGGATAACGATTATAGCGACGGCGGGCACATTTTCGATACATATCGGTATCACGTCCCGCGAAATGGCTACGATAAACGACAACGACCGCGAAAGAACCCTGTTTTGAAAGCATCCGAATTGACCCCGAATATTCCTTCCCGGCTGGTGATCGCCTCGCGCGAGAGCCGTCTTGCCATGTGGCAAGCTGAGCATGTGCGTGCGCGCCTGGCCGCATTATATCCACAGTGTAGCGTCGAAATTCTCGGCATGACCACACGCGGCGACCAGATCCTCGACCGCGCCCTGTCCAAGGTAGGCGGCAAGGGCTTGTTCGTCAAGGAACTGGAAGTGGCGATGGAGGATGGCCGTGCCGACCTGGCCGTCCATTGTCTCAAGGATTTGCCGATGGACTTGCCGGAAGGGTATACCCTGGCCGCCATCATGGAGCGCGAAGATCCGCGCGATGCGTTTGTGTCGAACGACTATGCCAGCCTGGACGAACTGCCGCATGGCGCCGTGGTGGGCACCAGCAGCCTGCGCCGCCAGGCCCTGATCGCCGCCCGCTACCCGCACCTGACCATTTTGCCCCTGCGCGGCAATCTCGATACGCGCCTGGGCAAGCTGGACCGTGGCGACTATGCCGCCATCATCCTCGCGGCCGCCGGCCTGAAACGCCTGGGTCTCGAGGCGCGCATCCGCGCGCTGCTGGCGCCGGAACTGAGCCTGCCAGCGGCGGGCCAGGGCACGCTGGCCATTGAAATCATGGGTGAGCGCGCCGATGGCGTCGACCTGCAGCGCCTGCTGGCGCCCCTGAACGATGTCGAGGCGACGCAAGTGTCGCTGGCCGAGCGCAAGGTATCGCGCATCTTTGGCGGCAGCTGCCAGATTCCCTTGGCCGCCTACGCCACCATCGACGGCGACACCATGCGCCTGCGCGCCATGGTCGCCACGCCGGACGGCGCGCGCATGGCCAGCGCCGAGCTCGAAGGCCCGGCCAGCGCGCCGGAACTGCTGGGCGAACAGGTGGCCGAGCTGCTGCGCGCCCAGGACGCGGCCGGCATCCTCGCCTCGTGCGCCGTCACTCCCGACAATCATGAAGGCCTCGCGCCGCATGCCTGACACCGTGGTGATCACGCGGCCCGCGGCGCAAGCGGGGCCGCTGGCCGCCAACATCGCGGCGCTGGGCTTGCCCGTGCAGCTGCTGCCGCTGCTGGAAATCCACGCCCTCGATGGCGAAGCTGAATGCGCGCGGCTGCAAGCCGTGCTGGCGCGCCTGCGCGACTATGCGCTGGTGGTGTTCGTCTCGCCGAACGCCATCGACTGCGTCTTTGCGCACCTTGAGGCGTGGCCGGCCGGCGTGCCGCTGGCCGTGGTGGGCGAGGGCAGCCGGATGGCGCTGGCCGCGCACGGCGTCACGGATGCCAATGCCAGCATCACGAGCCCGCTCGATACGGCGCGCAGCGACTCCGAACATTTATTGCTTGCGCTGGACTTGCCGGCCCTGCGCGGCAGGCGCGTGCTGATCGTGCGCGGCGACGGTGGACGCGATTTCCTGGCCGACGGCTTGCGCGGGGCGGGCGCTAATGTCGAGTTCGTCACCGCCTACCGCCGCCAGGTGCCGGCCTTGACGCCGGCCTTGCGGGCGACCCTGGAACAGTTGTTGCAGCATAATAACGACTGGATCATCACCAGCTCGGAAGCGCTGCGCGGTTTGCTGGCGCTGCTGGGCGAAATGGGCGATGACAAGACGGCTGTTGCAAAAATGCAACAACAGCATCTGATCGTGCCGCACGCCCGCATTGCACAAACGGCGGCCGCCCTGGGGTTTGCCCGGGTCACCTTGACAGGATCAGGCGACGCAGGAGTGCTCGCCGCGTTACAATCACGACCATGAACGAAATGCCTACACTCTCCGAACCGAATGCAACGCCTGGCAGCGCCGTGAAGACGGCGCCGCAGGCGGCCGACCAACCCGCTGGCCGCGCGCCGACCCTGCTCGAGCAGCTGCAAAAGCCCATGAGTATCGCCGTCATCGTGCTGGCCGTGCTGCTGGCTGCGCAAAGCTGGTCGACCAGCAAGCAGATCCGTAATTTGCGCGAAGAAGTCGCCAAGCGCCTGCAAAAGGGCGACGTCAGCAATGCCGAAACGGGCGTGCTGGCGCGCAACGTGCAAGAAGGCACGAAAGAGCTGCAAATCAAGGTGGGCGCGCTGGAAAACCGCCAGAGCGAAACCCAGAGCCAGCAGCTTGCGCTCGAACAACTCTACAACGACCTGTCGAAGAACCGCGACGAGTGGGCGCTGACGGAAATCGAGCAGGTGCTGTCGACGGCCAGCCAGCAGCTGCAGCTGGCCGGCAACGTGCCAGGTGCGCTGATCGCCCTGCAAAACGCCGACCGCAGCCTGTCGCGCTCGGACAAGCCGCAATTCATCACCATCCGCCGCGCCATCGGCCGCGACATGGAAAAACTCAAGGCCTTGCCCAGCGTCGATTCGACGGGCGTGGCCCTGCGCCTGGACGCCGTGATCGCCCAGATCGACGCCTTGCCCATGCTGTCCGACGAAACGCCGGCCTTGCCGGCCGCGCCGGAAAAGCCGGGCAAGGCCAAGGCCGGAGCCAAGCCCGTGCGCGATGCCGCCGGCAAGCTGGTCGGTCCGCCGGCTCCCGAACCGCTGCTGCAGACCGTGCGCGACGGCTGGAACACGTGGAGCGGCGACATGTGGAACGACGTGCGCCAGCTGATCCGCATCCGCAGAGTCGATACGCCGGAAGCGCTGATGCTGTCGCCGACCCAGTCGTATTTCTTGCGTGAAAACGTCAAGCTGCGCCTGCTCAATGCCCGCATGGCCTTGTTGTCGCGCAATGAAACGGCTTTCCGCAACGACTTGATCGCCGCCCAGGATGCGCTGGCCAAGTATTTCGATACGCGCGCCCGCAGCACGCAGACGGCGCAAGCCCTGCTGCGCCAGGTGCAGGCCAGCAACCTGGCCATCGAAATGCCCACCTTGTCCGACAGCCTGACGGCTGTGCGCAACTACAAAGCGAAGTCCTGAGCCCATGCGTCTATTTCTCTGGTTACTCGCCCTGATGGCCGCGGCGATCGGTATCGCCGTGACGGCCCGTTTCAACCCCGGCAACGTGGTGCTGTTCTATCCGCCGTACCGCATCGACCTGTCGCTCAATCTGTTCCTGCTGCTGCAGGTCGTGCTGTTCGCGCTGCTGTATTTCCTGCTGCGCGCCGTGCGCGCCACCGTGCGCATGCCGGCGCAGGTGGCAGCCTACCGCCAGCGCAAGCGTGAGCGCGATGGCAACAAGGGCTTGCGTGAAGCCTTGAAAGCCCTGTTCGAAGGCCGTTTCGGCCATGCCGAGAAGGCCGCCCTGCGCGCCGCCGAGCTGGAAGAAAACGCCGGCCTGGCCGCGCTGATCGGCGCGCGCGCCGCCCACCGCATGCGCCAGTCCGAGCGCCGCGACAGCTGGCTGGCCAGAGTCGAGGGCGATGCGAGCCTGAAGACGGCGCGCCTGATGACGGTGACGGAATTGCTCGTCGACGACCACCAGCCGGAAGCGGCCCTGGCGGCCGTGCGCGAATTGAACGCCAGCGGCACGCGCCACATCCACGCCCTGCAATGGTCGCTGAAGGCCGAGCAGCAGGCGAAGAACTGGCCGGAAGTGCTGCGCCTCGTGCGCTCGCTCGACAAGCACCGCGCCCTGCATCCGGCCCTGTCGTCGCGCCTGCGCGAACTGGCCTACGACCATTTGCTGTCCGATCCCACGCATGACGCCGAGTCCTTGATGCGCGTCTGGTCCACCGTGCCAAGCAGCGACCGGGTCAAGCCCTACATCGCCTGTCGCGCCGCCACGGCCCTGAACGCGCGCGGCCTGCACGACGAAGCGCGCCTCGTGTGCGAAGAATCGCTGGCCGCCGACTGGGACGAGCGCGTCGTGCGCGCCTACCGCGAAGCGGCGGCGCCGGCCGGCACGCCCGCCTTGCTGCTGCAGATCGAGCATTGCGAGCAGTGGCTGAAACAGCGTCCGCTGGACGCGGAGCTGGCCCTGACCCTCGGTTCCCTGTGCCTCAAGCAAAAACTGTGGGGCAAGGCGCAGCGCCACCTGGAGCAGGCCCTGTCGGACGCGAACGAGCCGCAGATGGTGCGCGATGCCCACCTGAAGCTGGCGCAGATGCACGATGCCTTGCAGCAAACGGAGCAGGCCGCCGCGCATTACCGGCAGTGTGCGCTGGCCACCATCCTGTAATCTGTTTCTCCAGACGCAAAAAAGCCGTTCAGTGCAGACTGAACGGCTTTTTTTTGTGCGCTGCCTTGCATCGGACCGGGCCGGACTGCGGCAGGAGCAGCAGCGCCCGGGGCGAACGGCATGCAGCGCATCCTGGCGCATGCCCCCGCCGACTGTTGGCCGCGCACCGTGCCGTCCGCAGGCATGCGGCCTGACGTCCACGTAAAAACGGCCCGGTCGATGATTCGACCGGGCCGCCTGGCAGGGATGTCGTGCCTGGCTTACTTCTTCGGCTCGGCTTTCTTGCTGGCCGTTCCTTCCGGCAAGGCATACGCCACCAGGGTGTCACCCATCTTCGTGCCCAGCGAACCGTGGCCGCCGGCCATGACGACGACGAACTGGCGTCCCGACTTGTTCGACACATAGCTCATCGGGGTGGCCTGGCCGCCGGCTGGCAAACGGGCTTTCCAGATGACTTTACCGTTGCTGACATCGTAGCCGCGGATGTAGTAGTCGAGCGTGCTGCTGAGGAAGGTCACGCCGCCGCCGGTGGTGACCATGCCGCCCAGGCTGGGCACGCCCAGCGGCAAGGGGATCGGCACGGGACCGCTGTCGCGCGTGGTGCCGTTCTTGTGCATCCACACTTTCTTCATGGTGCGCAGGTCGACGGCGGCCACATAGCCCCACGGCGGTGCCTGGCACGGGAAGCCCAGCGGCGACAGGAATGCCTTGATTTCCACGGCGAATGGGACGCCCGTCTGCGGCTGCAAGCCCATTTCGCCGCCCGTGCCGCCCTTGGCCGTCGTTTCGGCGCGCGGCACGAGTTTTTCCAGGAAGCCCATGTAGTCAGGGTTGACGATCAGCAACTGGCGCACGGGGTCGATGGCCGCGCCGCCCCATTCGAAGATGCCCAGCGGGCCCGGCGAGATGACGGCGCCCTTGCCGGCCGTTTGCGGCGTGAACGGGCCTTCATAGCGGCGTTCCTTGAAGATGATGCGGCAAGCGAGCTGGTCGAACGGCGTCGTGCCCCACATGTCCGCTTCGCTGATATTGCGTTCAGGCAAGAAAGTCAGGGCCGAGAACGGCTGCGTGGGCGACAGGGTGTCGCCGGCGGCAGGATTGCTCGTTGGCACGGGTTTTTCCGGCGCCGGCACCACCAGGCTGCCATCGCGGCGGTCGATCACGTAGATATCGCCCCGTTTCGTCGTGGCGACGACCGATGGCACCTTGCCCTTCGGCGTGTCGATGTCGACCAAGCTAGGCTGGCCGCCGATATCCATGTCCCAGATATCGTGGTGCACGGTCTGGTAGACCCAGCGTACCTTGCCCGTCGCCAGGTCCAGCGCGACGATGGCGCTGTTGAATTTCTCGCCATTCTTGTTGCGGTTGCCGCCCCAGGTATCGGGGGTTTCATTGCCCATCGGAATGTAGACCATGCCCAGCTTTTCATCGATGCTGGCCACGCCCCACGAGTTGGGCGAGTTGTTGACGTAGTTCTTGCCTTCAGGGAAAGGCGCCGTATCTTCCGGCGTGGCCGGGTCCCAGTTCCACAGCAGCTTGCCGGTGACGGGATCGTAGCCGCGGATCACGCCCGATGGCTCTTCCGTCGAATGGTTGTCCGTCACGCTGGCGGCAATCACGGCCACGTTTTGCGCCACGGCCGGCGGCGAGGTGGGCATCAGGAAGCCGCGCTTGATCATGGCCATGTTTTTATACAGGTTGACGACGCCGTTGTTGCCAAAGCTCTTGCACGACTCGCCCGTATCGGCATTGACGGCGATCATGGTGCCATCCATGGTGGGCGCCAGGATGCGGCGCGGGCATTCCATGCCGGCCGCTTCGGGCGCAGGATTGTTCTTGGCGCGGCCCGCGTTGACGTCCCAATACGCCACGCCACGGCAGATCATGTGCTGGTAGCTGGCCGCGTCGCGGTTGATCTTCGGATCGTGGCGCCAGATTTCCTTGCCCGTGTCGGGGTTCAGGGCGATGACGATATTGTGCGGCGTGCACAGGTACAGCATGTCATTGACCTTCAGCGGCGTGACTTCGTTGGCGATCTCGCCCGGATCGGTCAAGCCCTTGAAGTCGCCCGTGTGGTAGGTCCAGGCTTCTTTCAGGCCGGAGATATTGGCCGGGGTGATCTGCGCGGCCGGCGCATAGTGGTCGCCATAGCCGGAACGGCCATACGCGGACCAGTCGTTGTGCTCGACGCCGGGCGCCAGGTCGCCGCTGGCCGTGGCGGCCATGCTGTCGGCCGGCACGTCGCCATGCAGGTCATGGTAGTCCTGGAACAGGGCGATGACGCCGGCGATGACGGTCAGGGCCACGGCGGCGGACAGGGCCGTCTTGCCCGCTTGCCCCTGTTTCGCGGCGGCGGGTGGCGCCAGGCGGCGGCTGACGAAGGGCAGCAGCAGCCAGACGGCGGCGGCAAACCAGATATCGAGGCGCGGCAGTAGTTGCCACCAGTCAAATTTCACTTCGATGACGGACCAGATCAGGGTGGCGATCAGCAGGAAGGCGAGGAAAGGCTGCGCGCTGCGCTTGCCCTGGAACACCAGCACGCCGGCAACGAGCATGCCGATGCCGGCCAGCAGGTAGTACCAGGAGCCGCCGAGCGTGGCCAGCCAGATGCCGCCGCCCAGCAGGGCGAGGCCAAACAGAATGAAAATAACGCCGGTGACCTTTAATAAAGGCCCGGGCCGGAAGGAGGGAGTCATCATATTCCTTTTTGCAAGGATTTATCGGTGGCGCGTTGAAAGCGCCATATTGAATTCAGGGAAGGCGTCGATTGCAGAATATACAAAGTTTGGAATCACCAGAATGTTATAGTTTATCAGAATTGATGATTGTCTTCTGTTTGTGCCATTTTTTGGCGAGGCCGTCATTTGAATCAAATCAATCCTTCAAATAAGAACAAATATTATGCTGGATGAGGGAAGTGCGGGGCTGGAAGGGCGCCTGGAGGGTGCGAACGGGGCATGTTGAAATGCTCGCGTCATAATCCCGATGTAATTCGGGATGAATGACAATCAAACTGTTGTTATAAGTGGCTGTAAAAAATGCAATACCGGTTTTAATAACCACATTCATGGAGTGGTGATATTGAAATGAAAATATGCAGATATTTAAGGTATTAACTCCGGGGTGACGGTAGTAATACTTAAGTGTTTCTACTTATTATGTTCGGTGGTCTGTTTATTCTCTCGACGGCAGCTTGCGCGTGCCTGCGGGCCATGCACGCCACTGTTGCTGGCTGGACGCGCAAAACGCCGGCGGGCCGCTGCTGCATCGCACAAGCGGCCTGTACTTCGCTATAATTGCGCGGTTAAAACACCATCCGCTAATGAGGAACCCCATGAGTTTGAATAACGTCTCTTCCGGCCGCGACCTGCCGAACGATTTCAACGTCGTCATCGAAATCCCGATGAACGCCGATCCGATCAAGTACGAAGTCGACAAGGAAAGCGGCGCGATCTTCGTCGATCGCTTCATGGGTACCGCCATGCACTACCCATGCAACTACGGCTACGTGCCGAACACCCTGTCGCCGGACGGCGACCCGGTCGACGTGCTCGTCATCACCCCATTCCCCCTGATTCCAGGCGTGGTCGTGCGCTGCCGTCCTATCGGCGTGCTGAAAATGACCGACGAGTCGGGCGAAGACGCGAAAGTGCTGGCCGTGCCAGTCGACAAGGTCCTGTCGATCTACAGCCACTGGCAAAAGCCGGAAGACTTGAACGAACTGCGCCTGCGCCAGATCCAGCATTTCTTCGAGCACTACAAGGACCTGGAAAAGGGCAAATGGGTCAAGATCGACGGCTGGTATGGCCCTGAAGTGGCCAAGGAAGAAATCCTGGGCGGCGTCGCCGCCTACAAGGCAGATGCCGAGAAGGCAGCTTCCTGAGCAAGCGATACCCCGCGGAGCCGGCGGCCAGCCGCCGGTAGTCTGTCGTGTGCGAGTAAAAAGCGCACCCTGCTATGATGGCCGGGTGCGCTTTTTTATTGCCACAACATAACTCTTTCCGGTGGATAGGACGGCATGCACACGCCTGAAATATTATCGAAAAGTCAACTTCGGAATGCTTTTGAACGGGAGGTGATATGTATACTGAGCACTTGTTGATGCGCTCGTGGTGGGTGCTGGCCTTGCGGGGTCTGGCGGCGATCGCCTTTGGCGTGATCACCCTGGCGTTGCCGGGGGTGACGGTGCTGTCCCTGCTGATGGTGTTTGCCGCCTACGCGCTGCTGGGCGGCGGCGTCTCCGTCGTCGGCGCGTTCAGCAACCGCAAGCATGGCGGCGACTGGTGGGCCTTGCTGCTGCTGGGCATCTGCGGCCTGGCCGTGGGCATCCTGACCATCATCTATCCGCTGCTGACGACGTTTGCCCTGATCGTCATGATCGGCGTCAATGCCCTGATCTCGGGCGTGTTCGACATCGTGCTGGCGATCCGCCTGCGCAAGGCCATCCGGGGCGAATGGCTGCTGGTGCTCAATGCCGTCATCTCCATCGTCTTCGGCATTTTGATCCTCGTCTTCCCCGCCGCCGGCACCTTCGCCCTCGTGTGGATGATCGGCGTATATGCCCTGCTGACGGGCATCTTGCTGCTGACCCTGGCATGGCGCGCCTACAAGCTGAAGAAGGACGGCGCCTTCGGTGGCCATTCCGGCCGTTCGGCCGCCTGATCCCTCTGCGTGGCCGCGAGCGCTCCCCGCCAGCCGGCCGGGAGCGCTTTTGTCTTCAGGGCGCCAGGGCGGCGCGAAACGGGCTGTGCTCGTTCAATTCGTCCAGATAGGCATCGATGCCGCCCCGTTCGCGCTCGAGGAAGCGCTGCACGGCGTCGGCAAAGGCGGGGTGGGCCAGCCAGTGGGCGGACCACGTCTTTTGCGGCAGGAAGCCCCGCGCCATCTTGTGCTCGCCCTGTGCGCCGCCCTCGAAGGTGGAGATGCCGTTGGCGATGCAAAACTCCAGCGGCTGGTAATACGCCGTCTCGAAATGCAGGCAGGGCACGTGTTCCAGCGCGCCCCAGTAGCGGCCATACAGGGTGTCGCCGGTATGGATGACGAGCGAGGCGGCGATGTCCCGGCCGTCGCGCTCGGCGATCACCAATAAAATGTTCTGCGGCATGCTGGCACCGATGCGGCGGAAGAAGTCCAGCGACAGGTAGGGCGAGGAGCGGTGTTCCGCATAGGTATTGCTGTAGCAGCGGTGGAACAGTTTCCAGTCCGCGTCCGTGGCGTCCAGGCCGCGCACCTGGCGCATGGTCACGCCCGCTTCGCGCACCTTGCGCCGCTCGGCGCGGATATTCTTGCGCTTCCTGTGTTCCAGGGTGGCGAGGAATTGCTCGAAATCCGTGTAGCCGGGATTGAGCCAGTGAAACTGCACGCCACTACGCATCAAATAGCCCGCTTGCGCCAGCTGGCGCGCTTCACTTTCCGGTGGGAACAGGATGTGGCAGGACGACACTGCGCTGGCCTGCTGCTGCGTTTGCAAAAAGGCCAGCAGGGCGGCGCGCGCCTCGCCATCGCGGGCCAGCAGGCGCGTGCCGCTGACGGGCGTAAACGGTATGGCCGACAGCAGTTTCGGGTAATATTCCAGGCCATGTTGTTGATAGGCATCTGCCCAGGCCCAGTCGAACACGTACTCGCCGTAGGAATGCTGTTTCAGGTACAGGGGCAGGGCGGCGGCCAGCACCTCGCCTTGCCACAGCACGAGGTAGTTCGGCTGCCAGCCCGTGTCCGCGCTGGCGCAGCCCGATTCGTGCAGCGCGTGCAGAAAGGCGTAGGACAGGAAGGGATTGGCCTCCGCCTTGGCGTCCTGCTGGCGCGCCAGCAGGTCCGACCAGGCCGCTTCGCCAATTTCCGCCAGGGTAGTGACGATAGCCGTGCGATAATTCATTGTTGTAGTGTGCATTCATCACTCTCGGGGCGCCAACATCGGCCTGCGCGCCCCTGTCTTGTTTAATAAAACGAAATTTCCATCATCATGACAGTCAAAGTCGCAATTGCTCAAATGAATAGTACGGTCGGCGATCTGGCCGGCAACCGTGCCAAGATCCTCGACCTTTCCCGCCGCGCCTTTGAAGCGGGCGCCGATATCGTGCTCACGCCGGAACTGTCGCTGGTCGGCTATCCACCCGAGGACCTGTTGCTGCGCAATGCATTCTACGCAAAAACCCAGGAGGCGTTTGCCGGGCTGGCTGCCGACCTGGCCCAGTTCAAGGATATGCACGTGGTGGTGGGCCTGCCCCTGCAGGATGAAAAGGGCGTGCGCCACAATGCCGCCTCCGTGCTGCTGAACGGCGAAGTGCTGGGCACCTACCGCAAGCACGACTTGCCGAACACGACTGTTTTCGATGAAAAGCGCTACTTCACCTCGTCGGACCAGGCCTTCGTCTTTGGCGTGAAGGGCGTGCGTTTCGGTATCAATATCTGCGAAGACACGTGGTTCGAGCACGCCCCCATGCGCGCCCGCGCAGCCGGCGCGCAAGTGCTGCTGGTGCCGAACGGCTCGCCGTATCACATGAACAAGCAGCACCTGCGCTATGACACCATGCGCCGCAACGTCAGCGCGCAAGGCATGGCCCTCGTCTACGCCAACCTCGTCGGCGGCCAGGATGAACTGATTTTCGACGGCGACTCGTTTGTCATGGACGCGGCCGGCACCATCTGCGCCCAGCTGCGCCATTTCGAGGAAGACTTGCAGCTCGTCGCGTTCGACGGCGCCACGCCCGTGCCGCAGCCGCTGGCGACGCCGCTGACGACGGAAGCGCAGGTGTACCAGGCGCTGGTGCTGGGCGTGCGCGACTACATAGGCAAGAACGGCTTCCCTGGCGTTCTGATCGGCATGTCGGGCGGCGTCGATTCCGCCCTGACCCTGGCCATTGCCGTCGATGCGCTGGGCGCCGACAGGGTGCGCGCCGTCATGATGCCGTCGCAATTTACGGCCGATATCTCGTGGATCGATTCGCGCGACATGGTAAAACGCCTCAATGTGCGCTACGATGAAATTCCGATCAAGCAAACTTTCGACGCCTTCCGCGCCACCCTGGCGGACGAGTTCGCGGGACTGGCGGAAGACGCGACGGAAGAGAATATCCAGGCGCGCATCCGCGGCACCTTGCTGATGGCCCTGTCGAACAAGCATGGCAGCATCGTCTTGACGACGGGCAACAAGAGCGAGATGGCCGTCGGTTATTGCACCCTGTACGGCGACATGGCGGGCGGCTTTGCCGTGATCAAGGATATCGCCAAGACCCTCGTGTACCGCCTGTGCGCGTACCGCAACGGGGTGTCGGACGTGATACCCGAGCGTATTTTGACGCGCGGACCGTCGGCCGAACTGCGCGCCGACCAGCTGGACCAGGATTCCTTGCCGCCGTATGAGGTGCTCGACGGCATCATGCAGTTGTACATGGAAGAAAACCGGCCGATCGCCGACATTATTGAGGCTGGCTACCCGCCGGCCGATGTGGCCCGGGTCACGCGCCTGATCAAGATCAATGAATACAAGCGGCGCCAGTCGCCGGTGGGCATCCGCGTCACGCACCGTGGCTTTGGCCGCGACTGGCGTTATCCCATTACGTCGAAGTTCTACGAATAAGCAGCCATCTGTCCACAATCCAACAATTTTAAGGAGTAGCCATGAAACAGATTACCGCCATCATCAAACCATTCAAGCTCGACGAAGTACGCGAGGCCCTGGCCGACGTGAACGTGACGGGCTTGACCGTGACGGAAGTGAAGGGCTTTGGCCGCCAGAAGGGCCATACCGAGCTGTACCGTGGCGCCGAGTACGTGGTCGACTTCTTGCCGAAAGTCAAAGTCGAAGTGGTGGTGGACGACAGCGTGTCGGAACTGGTGGTCGACGCCATCATCAAGGCGGCCCGCACGGGCAAGATCGGCGATGGCAAGATCTTCGTGCGCGACGTGGAGCAGGTCATCCGCATCCGTACCGGCGAGACGGGCCCCGACGCGGTGTAACTGTTCCGGCTTGGGTCGCTGACTTTCAGCGCCCCAGCCGCATGTCGAATTTCCAGCAGATCAGGCGCATTATCGTGATGCCGCTGGCGCTGGTCCACAGCGCGAAGTCGTGCTCGGCGCCGAAGTGCATCTGCAATAGATAAGCCCAGCAGCCGAAGAAGGCGCAGATGGCGTAGGGTTTGCCGTCGCGAAACACCATCGGCACTTCGTTGCACACGATGTCGCGCATCACGCCGCCGAAAATCCCCGTAATTACCCCCATCATCGAGGCGATAAAGATCGGCATGCCGGCGCGCATGGCTTCGGCCACGCCGGCGATGGCGAACATGCCCAGGCCGATGGCGTCGGCGATGACGATCAGGCGTTCCGAGACGATCTGGCGCAAATGCTGGATCAGGGGCGCGGCCGTCAGGGCCAGCACGAAGATCAGGATCGCGTATTCCTGGTGCGAAACCCAGAACAAAGGCCGTTTGTCGAGCAGGATATCGCGCAAGGTGCCCCCGCCGAAGGCCGTGATGAAGGCCACGACAAACACGCCGACCAGGTCCATGCGCTTGCGGCGTGCCTCGATGAAACCGGAAAACGCGCCCACCAGGATGGCGATGATCTCAATGATCTTAATCAGCGAGCCAGGCGGCAGTTGGGGTGGCATCATGGGTGGAGCGCGTGCACGAGACGCTAAGCAGGAAATAATTGTCACAGGTTAACATGACACGGCCCCGAATGGTGACAAACGGGGCCGTGTGCGGGGTGTAACTTGTTACTGAATTGTAATTTCTTGCTGCTAGGGCTAGCGGATGGGCTGCAGCGCGGAAGAAAGCAATACCACCAGCGCGCCATCGCCCCCTTCCGAGCGGCGCGCCTGGCAAAAGGCGATGACTTCATCCTTTTGCACGAGCCAGCTGTGCACCATGGATTTGAGCACCGGTTCCTGGCCCTTCGAGCCGAAACCCTTGCCGTGGATCACGCGCACGCAGCGCAGCTTGCGCCGCGTGGCCTGGTTCAGGAAGGCGCCGATGCCGTCGCGGGCCTCGTCGCGGCGCAAGCCGTGCAAGTCCAGCTCATCCTGCACGGGCCAGTGGCCCTTGCGCATCTTCTTCACCACGTCCGGCCCCACGCCGGGACGCGCGTAGTTCAGGGCGGGATCGTTTTCCAGGTAATGGTCGACTTCGAACAAGTCCGACAGCGACTCGCGCAGCACGGCCGCATCGTCCTCTTCCGGCGTCAGCTTGCGCGCCGGCTGTGCGGCCGCCATGGCGCCCGCCTTCGGCAGGCTGGGCACGTAGCGGTCCGACTCGGGCAGGCGCTTGACGCCGCCGATGCTGGCCTTGAAGAGGTTGCTCTCCACGGCCTGCACCTTGGCTTGCCTGGCGCGCTCGGCCTCGGCTTGCGCGCGCGCGTCCGCCTGCTCCTTGAGCTGCTTGCTGACCGCTTTCAGGTCGGCGAAGTCTTTCATCGACGCCATGCGGCGATTACTCCTGGCCTTCCAGGTAGCGCTGGGCGTCCAGTGCTGCCATGCAACCCGTACCGGCGCTGGTGATGGCCTGGCGGTAGATATGGTCCTGCACGTCGCCAGCCGCAAACACGCCCGGCGCGCTGGTGGCCGTGGCCATGCCTTCCAGGCCCGTCTTGGTCTTGATGTAGCCGTTGTGCATCTCCAGCTGGCCTTCGAAGATGCCCGTGTTCGGCTTGTGGCCGATGGCGATGAACACGCCGTGCACGCTCAATGCCTCGACCTTGCCGTCGATGGTCGACTTGATGTTCAGGCCCGTCACGCCGCCTTCGTTGCCCGTCACTTCGTCCAGGGTGTGGTTATATTTCAACACGATCTTGCCTTCGGCAACCTTGGCGTTCAGGCGGTCGATCAGAATCGCTTCCGCGCGGAACTTGTCGCGGCGGTGGATCAAGGTGACTTTATTGGCGATGTTCGACAGGTACAGCGCTTCCTCGACGGCCGTGTTGCCGCCGCCGACGACGGCCACTTCCTGGTTGCGGTAGAAGAAACCATCGCAGGTAGCGCAGGCGGACACGCCCTTGCCCATGAATTCCGCTTCCGATGGCAGGCCCAGGTATTGTGCGGACGCGCCCGTGGCGATGATCAGGGTGTCGCACGTGTATTCGTGGCTGTCGCCCTTCAGGCGGATCGGCTTTTCATTCAGGAAAGTGGTGTGGATGTGGTCAAACACGATTTCCGTATTGAAACGCTCGGCGTGTTGCAGCAAGCGCTGCATCAGGTCCGGGCCTTGCACGCCCATGGGGTCGCCGGGCCAGTTTTCCACGTCCGTGGTGGTCATCAGCTGGCCGCCTTGCTCCACGCCGGTCACCAGCATCGGGTTCAGGTTGGCGCGCGCGGCGTAGACGGCGGCGCTATAGCCGGCGGGGCCGGAACCGAGAATCAAGACGCGGGCGTGTTTGGTAGTAGTCATGGGAGCTTCTCTATGAGTGTGGTCTATCCGAATTGGGGGCATACGCGCGAAGAACAAGGGCGTATTGCGCTTGCGCAAGCAATCCCGGATTATAGACCAAGCCGCCAGTGCAGACGAATCGTGGGGCCGTCCGTGACGTATATGGCTTAGAATACATCCTTATTATGGGAAATTCCCTTTCAGAAACATTTATCACCTTGCAGCGCTTCCCAGAATGACTAAACCAGCCCAGGCCAATCAAAATAGCTACACCCGTAAACCGGTCGAACGCCGGCCCCTGCCGAACCGGCTGGTGCGGCTGCTGTCCGAAGCGCGCTGGTTCGCGCTGGCCGCGTTTGCCCTGTACTTCGTGCTGATCCTGGCCAGCTTCAACAAGCTCGATCCCGGCTGGTCGCACGCCACCTCCGTCGACAAGGTCGCCAACCTCGGCGGCAAGCTGGGCGCGACCCTGTCCGATCTGTTGCTGTATATCTTCGGCTTTTCCGCCTGGTGGTGGTGCGTCTGGCTGCTGCGCACCGTATGGAATGGCTATCGCCGGCTGAGCAAGCGCTTCCTGCTGGAAGAGGAAGAGGTGGAGCGCGAGCACCATGTCGAGATGCTGATCCGCATCGTCGGTTTTTCCATCATGCTGATCGGCAGCATGGGCCTCGAATTCCTACGTTTGGGAAAAAGCCTGCATGGTAAGCTGCCGCGCGACCCAGGTAGTGTACTGGGTCAGCTGGCGGGGGACGCGGCCCACGTGGCCTTCGGCTTCACGGGCGCTACCTTGTTGCTGTTGCTGCTGTTCGCCCTGGGCTTTTCCCTGTTCTTCCATGTGTCCTGGTTGCAAGTGGCCGAGCGCATCGGCGGCGCCATCGAAGATGCCTTCAACTGGTTCGTGCTGCGCTACCAGGACCGCGAAGACCGCCGCCAGGGCGAAGTGGCCGCCGTGCGCCGCGATGAAGTGGTCGTCATCGAGCGGGCCAAGCACGTGGAAAAGCACGTGGCCGCGCCGCCCGTGAAGATCGAGCCGCAGGTCGTCACGGTGGTGAAATCCGAGCGCGTGGAAAAGGAACGCCAGGCCCATCTGTTCGAGAATTTGGGCGATGGCAAGCTGCCGCCCCTGTCCCTGCTGGACGAGGCGCCGCCCGTGGTGGAAACGGTGTCCGTGGAAACCCTGGAATTCACGAGCCGCCTGATCGAAAAGAAACTCTCCGACTTTGGCGTGGATGCCAAGGTAGTGGCCGCTTACCCCGGCCCTGTGGTGACGCGCTATGAAATCGAGCCGGCCACGGGCGTGAAGGGCAGCCAGATCGTCGGCCTGGCGCGCGACCTGGCCCGTTCGCTGTCGCTCACCTCCATCCGCGTCGTGGAAACCATTCCCGGCAAGAATTACATGGCCTTGGAATTGCCGAACAGCAAGCGCCAGATCGTGCGCCTGACGGAAATCCTCGGCTCCAAGGTCTACAACGATGGCGTGTCCAGCCTGACGATTGCGCTGGGCAAGGATATTGCCGGCAAGCCCGTCGTGGCCGACCTGGCGAAGATGCCCCACTTGCTGGTGGCCGGTACCACGGGTTCCGGTAAATCCGTGGGCATCAATGCGACGATCCTGTCTCTGCTGTACAAATCCGACCCGCTCGACGTGCGGCTGATCCTGATCGATCCGAAGATGCTGGAAATGTCCGTCTACGAAGGCATCCCGCACTTGCTGGCGCCCGTCGTGACCGACATGCGCCAAGCCGGCCACGCGCTGAACTGGGCCGTGAACGAGATGGAACGCCGCTACAAGCTGATGAGCAAGATGGGCGTGCGCAACCTGGCCGGCTACAACGCGAAGATCGCCGATGCGAAGAAGCGCGAAGAACACATCCCGAATCCGTTCAGCCTGACGCCGGACTCACCGGAGCCGCTGGAAAAACTGCCGACCATCGTCATCATCATCGACGAGCTGGCCGACTTGATGATGGTGGTGGGTAAAAAAGTCGAGGAATTGATCGCGCGCATCGCGCAAAAGGCGCGCGCCGCCGGCTTGCACTTGATTCTGGCCACGCAGCGCCCATCTGTCGATGTGATCACGGGTTTGATCAAGGCGAATATTCCCACGCGTATTGCCTTCCAGGTATCGTCGAAGATCGACTCGCGCACGATTCTGGACCAGATGGGCGCGGAAACCCTGCTGGGCATGGGCGACATGCTGTACATGCCGCCCGGCACCGGCTTGCCGATGCGCGTGCACGGCGCGTTTGTGTCCGATGAGGAAGTCCACCGCGTCGTCAGCCATCTGAAGCTGCAGGGCGAGCCGAATTACATCGAGGGCATCCTCGAAGGCGGCACGCTGGAAGGCGATGGCGCCGAAGGCGGCGTGGCAGGCGAGGGTGGCGGCGAGGCCGATGCCCTGTACGACCAGGCGGTGGCGGTGGTGCTGAAAAACCGCCGCGCCTCGATTTCGCTGGTGCAGCGTCATTTGCGCATCGGCTACAACCGCGCCGCCCGTCTGCTCGAGCAGATGGAGCAGAGCGGGGTGGTATCAACCATGCAATCCAATGGCAACCGGGACATCCTGGTGCCGGCGGCCAGTGCCGAACAAGGGTAAATAATGAAGCAAGAAAATAGTGTAGTGGCAAAAATCATCGTCGGCGCGGCCGGCATCGCCTGCAGCCTGCTGTTCGCGGCCAGCGCCTCGGCCAGTGCTTTGGAACAGTTCAAGAGCTTCGCCGCCGGCACCAAGTCGGCCAAGGGCGAGTTCGTGCAGCGCCAGGTCAAGAAGGCGGATGCGGCCGGCAAGGCCAAAGTGTCGACGCCAGCCAGCGGCACCTTCGAGTTTGCCCGTCCGGGCAAGTTCATCTGGACCTACCTGAAGCCGTACGAGCAGCTGCTGCAGGCCGATGGCGACAAGCTGTATATCTACGACAAGGACTTGAGCCAGGTGACGGTGAAGAAACTGGGCGACGCGCTCGGTTCCTCGCCGGCCGCCATCTTGTTCGGCAGCAACGACCTGGAAAAGAACTTCACCCTGGCTGAAGCGGGCACGCGCGATGGCCTGGAATGGCTGAAAGCCACGCCGAAGGCCAAGGACACGACGTTTGATGAAATCACCATCGGCCTGCGCAACGGCGTGCCGGAAGCGATGGAGTTGCGCGATTCCTTTGGGCAGACCTCGGTGCTGGCGTTCAAGAACTTCCAGAAAAACCCGGCCTTATCCGCCGATCATTTTAAATTTGTCATGCCCAAGGGCGCGGATGTGATTAATAATTAATTTTTCGCACACTGTTATTGACCGGCCTCGCACCATGCGGGGCCTTTGCATTCTTACCCGGTAAATATTATGGCGGATCTCTTTTCCACCGCACCGCGCCAGCCGCTGGCCGAGGCCTTGCGGCCATCCACCCTCAACGAAGTCATCGGCCAGACGCATCTGCTGGGCGCGGGCAAGCCATTGCGCCTGGCGTTCGAGGCGGGCAAGGCCCATTCGATGATCCTGTGGGGCCCGCCCGGCGTGGGCAAGACCACCCTGGCGCGCCTGATGGCGAATGCCTTCGACAGCGAATTCATCGCCCTGTCGGCCGTGTTTGCCGGCGTAAAAGATATCCGCGCCGCCATGGACCAGGCCCGCCACAGCCTGGACCAGTTCGGCAAGCACACTTTATTGTTCGTCGACGAAATCCACAGGTTCAACAAGTCGCAGCAGGATGCCTTGCTGCCTTTCGTCGAGTCGGGCCTCGTGACGTTCATCGGCGCGACGACGGAAAACCCCAGCTTCGAAGTGAACTCGGCGCTGCTGTCGCGCGCGCAAGTGTATGTGCTCAAATCGCTCAACGAAGACGAAATGAAGCAGCTGCTGGCCAAGGCGCAAAGTTCCGCCTTGACGCACCTGACCTTCGACGAGGCGGCCGCTGACACCCTGATCGGCTATGCGGATGGCGATGCGCGGCGCTTCCTGAACTTGCTGGAGCAGGCCGAGACGGCCGCCAGCTCGACGGGCACGACGACCATCGACGCGGCCTTCGTCGACAACGCGCTGACCTTGAATTCGCGCCGCTTCGACAAGGGCGGCGACAATTTCTATGACCAGATTTCCGCCCTGCACAAGTCCGTGCGCGGTTCGAACCCGGACGCGGCCCTGTACTGGTTTTGCCGCATGATCGACGGCGGCGCCGACCCGCGCTATCTGTCGCGGCGCATCGTGCGCATGGCCTGGGAAGACATCGGCCTGGCCGACCCCCGCGCCTTGACCATGGTCAACGATGCGGCGGAAACCTATGAGCGCCTCGGTTCGCCCGAAGGCGAGCTGGCGCTGGGGCAAGCCGTGATCTACCTGGCCATTGCCGCGAAGAGTAATGCCGGCTACAACGCTTTCAATACGGCCATGGCGTTTGTGAAGAAAGACAAGTCGAAGGAAGTGCCCGTGCACTTGCGCAATGCGCCGACCAAGCTGATGAAGGAACTCGGTTACGGCCACGCCTACCGCTACGCGCACGACGAGCCCGATGCCTACGCGGCCGGCGAAACCTACTTCCCGGACGGCATGGCCGAGCCTGGCTGGTACCAGCCCGTGCCGCGTGGCCTGGAAAGCAAGATCGCCGACAAGCTGGCGTGGTTGCGCGAGCTGGACAGGAAAGCTGGCAAGGGCTGACGCTACAGTCCCAGCTGGGTAAAACTGTCATCCTGCGGCGCGTAGCCCACCAGCTGGCGCGTGGCCGCAATCGACAGCCGTTTATAGCGGTTGTCCGACACGCCATGCACGACGTGGTAGCCGGGCGCCACGTCGGCGCTGATGCAGCAGGCCAGCAGCTGCACCACATCCCGCTCGCTGATGAAGGCGGCGATGTCGCGTGCGCTGTGCTGCTGGCCTGACGCAAACCGGGCCACGTTGGCGATGCGCACGGCGATCGCCGTCATGCCATGCTGGTGCGCGAAGGCGGAGGCTACCCCTTCGCCGAAGGCCTTGCTGGCGCCATACAGGTTCGCCGGACGCGCCGGCATGTGCTCGTGCACCTGCACATCGAGTGGATAGCCTTCCACGGCTTGCGCACTGCTGGCAAACACTACTCTTTTCACTTTCTTCACCTGCGCCGCGCGGAAGATGTTGTGCGTGCCGACGATGTTCGGCTGCAGCAGCTGCGTGTCGAAATCGGCGCTGGCGTGGGGCACGCCGGCCAGGTGCAGCACCGTATCGATGTCGGTGCAGGCGGCCAGGCAGGCGGCGTAGTCGCTGACATCGAGCTGCATGGACGCGCAGGGCGCTTCGGCCAGCTTGCCGGTGTGCAGGTCGGCCAGGCGCAGGGAGAATTCCCCATGCCGGCGCTGCCAGAAAGCGGTGCCGATGCTGCCGGCGGCGCCCGTGACGAGGACGCGCAAAGGTTGTTGAATCATGTATTCCTAGTATTGAGTGTGTGAGGCAGTGCCAGGTTCAGCCAGCGCAGCAGGGCGGGGCGCGGGGCGGCAGTGCCATGCACGCGGATGCGTCCGCTGCCCACGGCTTCCACCAACACCAGGCCCCCGTTCGGGATCGTGTAGCGTTCGCCGCTGTGCAGCACGCAATCGTCGAACTGGGCGTAGGCCGTGATCCAGGCCGTGCCGTGCAGGCACTCGATGACGGCGTTGTCCGCCTTTTCCAGGCGCAGGGGATGTTGCGGGCGCAGTTCATGGTCGGTGTGCATGGCGAAACTCCTGGTGGGCGGACAGGAACAGCTTAGGCCCTGGGTGAGAACGAGAACAGATGCAGGAAAACGAAATTGTCATGAATACAGTGCGCTTCATCGTACACTGTGCTTGTCAAAAAATCGGGCAACTGTATCTGTGCCGGCACGGCGTTGCCGCCGCATACTGAAGGGATGACCATGCACCTGAATCTGTACGAACACCTGGCCAACGAGCTGGGTGCGCTGATCGACGCGCGCGTCTTCGCGCCCGGCGACCGCCTGCCGTCCATCCGCCACCTGGCGCAGCAAAAGCGTATTTCCATCAGCACGGTGATGCAAGCCTTGCGCCTGATGGAAGACCGGGGGCAGGTCGATGCGCGGCCCCAGTCCGGCTATTTCGTGCGCCACCGGGCGCCGCGCCGGCCGTGCAGCGCCGACGCGCCGCACCTGAAGGAGCCGGCCTTCGTCGGCATCAACAATCTGCTCATGCGCGTGCTGAAGGAGAACGAGACGCGCGACGTGGTGCAGCTGGGCACGGCATGGCCGCCCGACGAAATCCTGCCCATCAAGCGCATGCAGCGCACCATCAGCGCCGTGGCGCGGCGCGAGCCGGCGTTATTGAGCAAGGTCAGCTGCTATGACATCAGCGAAGGCAATTTCCTGCGCCAGGTCACGCGCCGCGCGCTGGACTGGGGCAAGCTGGACCCGGCGGAAATCGTCGTGACGAACTCCTGCACGGAAGCGATCAGCCTGTGCCTGCGCGCCGTGGCCCGGCCGGGCGACACCATCGCCATCGAATCGGCCACGTATTTCGTGCTGCTGCAAATGATCGAAAGCCTGGGCATGAAGGCGCTGGAAATTCCCACGGACCCGAAGACGGGGCCGTCGCTCGACGCGCTGGAACTGGCCCTGCGCGCCGGCCTCGTGCAAGCGTGCCTGTTCGTGCCGAACGCGAACAACCCCCTCGGTTGCGTCATGCCGGAAGAAAACAAGAAACGGCTGGCGGGACTGCTGTCGGAATTCAATGTGCCGCTGGTGGAAGACGACGTGTACGGCGACCTGTGCTTTGCCCCGCAGCGGCCCTGGCCCGTGAAGGCTTATGATACGAGCGGCAACGTCTTGTTGTGCTCTTCGTTTTCCAAGGCCATCACGCCCGCCTCGCGCGTGGGCTACGTGCTGGCCGGGCGTTTCGCCCAGGAAGTGGCCCTGCTGAAAACCGTGTCGAGCGGCGCCACCAGCCATTTCTTCCAGGCCGTGCTGGCCGACTTTTTGGAAGGCAGCAGCTACGACCAGCAGCTGCGCAAGATGCGGCGCACCCTGGTGCAGCGCATCGCCCGCATGTCCGACGCCGTGGCGGCCCACTTTCCGGCGGACTGCATGCTGTCCGAACCGCAGGGCGGTTTCGTGCTGTGGGTGCAGATGCCGCCGCAGGTCGACGCGCTGGCCCTGCACGGGCAGGCGATCGCCGACGGCGTGGCCTTCATGCCGGGCCAGCTGTTCTCCGCCTCGGGCAAGTTCGGCAATTATCTGCGCCTCAATTGCGGCAATGCGTGGACGCCGCGCATCGAGCAGGCCATCGGCCGCCTGGGGCATCTGGTCAAGGCTGCGCTGTAGTTGCGCTTTTCGCTTCAGTCCCCGTTTTTCACCGTTCGCTCCCCCTTTTTCGCCGCTGGTCGCAAGCCGGTGGCGTCTTGCCGGCGCGTTGGCTAAAGTACCACCATACCAACCGCAGTCAAACGAACAAACCAACCAGGAGTTACATCATGAACGCACTGAAAAACATGGAAATCGCTTTCGTCGCCGCCGCCGTCATCGCCATCGGCGCCAGCTTCGCCACCGCCGGCGCCAACACGGTGGAAGTGAGCGCCAGCACGACGGTCATCGCCCAGGCAGCCGATGTGAAAATGCCTGTCGTTACCGTCAGCGCCCGCCGCCTGACCGCTGCCGAAAAAGCGGCCTTTATCTGAGCGCCAGCCGGAGCATCGGATGCAAAGCGGGCGCGGGTGCCCAGCCAGGCTGCCATGACGATGGCGGGCCGTGTGCAAAACTCATAATGAACTGAACGGGTCTTGGTACAATGGATGCTTTCGATACATCGGCACCGCCATCCACCCATGATAGATATCCAACTTCTCCGTAAAGACATCGCCACCGTCGCAGAACGCCTGGCGACGCGCAAATTCCAGCTCGACGTGGCAGGTTTTACCGCCCTCGAAGCCGAACGCAAGGCGATCCAGACGCGCACCGAAGAGCTGCAGGGCAAGCGCAACGCGCTGTCCAAGCAAATCGGCATGTTGAAAGGCAAGGGGGAAGACACCTCGGCCGTGATGGCGCAAGTGGCGGGCCTGGGCGATGAGCTGAAAGCCGATGAAGCGGCACTGACCCTCGTGCAAGCCAAGCTGAGCGACTTCATCATGGCCGTGCCGAACCTGCCGCACGAGTCGGCCCCCGTGGGCACGGACGAGTCGGGCAACGTGGAAGTGCGCAAGGTCGGCACGCCGCGCACCTTCGATTTCGAGGTCAAGGATCACGTCGACGTGGGCGGCCCGCTGGGCCTGGACTTCGAAGTGGCCACCAAGCTGACCGGCTCGCGCTTCTCCGTCATGAAGGGCGGCATCGCCCGCCTGCACCGCGCGCTGGCGCAATTCATGCTCAACACCCACGTGGACGAGCACGGCTACACGGAATGCTATACGCCGTACATGGTCAACGCCGATTCGCTGCGCGGCACGGGCCAGCTGCCGAAATTCGAAGCCGATCTGTTCTCGGTGAAAAAAGGCGGCGCGGAAGGCGAGGGCGAGACCTTCTACCTGATCCCGACGTCGGAAGTGTCGCTGACCAACATCGCCCGCGATGAAATCCTGGCGATCGATCAACTGCCCCTGAAAATGACGGCCCATACGCCATGCTTCCGTTCGGAAGCGGGCAGCTACGGCCGCGACACGCGCGGCATGATCCGCCAGCACCAGTTCGACAAGGTGGAAATGGTGCAGGTGGTGCATCCGGACACTTCGTACCAGGTGCTCGATGAAATGGTCGGCCACGCGGAAGCCATCCTGCAACGCCTGGGCCTGCCATACCGCGTGATGTCCTTGTGCACGGGCGACATGGGTTTCGGCGCCACCAAGACCTTCGACCTGGAAGTGTGGCTGCCGGCGCAGAACACCTACCGCGAAATCTCGTCGCTGTCGAACTGCGAAGCCTTCCAGGCCCGCCGCATGCAGGCGCGTTTCCGCAACGCGGCCGGCAAGCCGGAACTGGCGCACACCCTGAACGGCTCCGGCCTGGCAGTGGGCCGCACCCTGGTCGCCGTGCTGGAAAACTACCAGCAGGCAGACGGCAGCGTCGAGATCCCTGCCGTACTGCGTCCGTACATGGGTGGCCTGACGCATCTGAAGGCCTAAGCAAGAGCACGCAGCCGGGTGGAATGGAAGGCGAAAAATAGTCCTTCCATTTTCTCAAACGGCTGCTATAATCTTGCCTTCTCGCAGCAATGCGGGAAAAGACCGCAGCAAATGGAGAGGTGGCAGAGTGGTCGAATGTACTTGACTCGAAATCAAGCGTACGTTAAATCGTACCGTGGGTTCGAATCCCACCCTCTCCGCCAGAACAAATAGAGAAAGCTCCCGCGAGGGAGCTTTTTTTATTTGTGGCGGCGAAGAGGAGTACGCCCCCTGCGGGGCGTACGCGTGGGATTCGAAGACGAGCGCGTACTCGCGCGAGGCTCTCCGAATCGCCCAGATAGATTTTGGTTTGCCAGCCCTCAGTTGCAAATCGCCAATAAAACCCCTACCCAACCCAACAATCCCCATGCTAAAATAGCGCCTCGTTCAAACAGGCATGCCAGTTTGAACGAATAGACCGCAGTAAACGGAGAGGTGGCAGAGTGGTCGAATGTACTTGACTCGAAATCAAGCGTACGTTAAATCGTACCGTGGGTTCGAATCCCACCCTCTCCGCCAGAATAAATAAGAAAGCTCCCGCAAGGGAGCTTTTTTTATTAGCGATGCCAAAAAGCCTGAGACGTATCAATGCAGGTAGAAAAAACCGCCCAAAGCGCGCAGCGCAAGGCGTTTTTTCCTCCATTCAGGCCTTGAAAGCCAGCGCCCCACTAACCTAGTACAAGCTAGTGCACCAGCCGCGCCACCGCAAACGCCACACTCGACAGCGCAATCATCGTCCCCACGCACGACAGAATAACAGTCGACTTCGCCTCAGCCACATCAGATCTGGTCGCATAATTGGAGCGCACCACCGCCAAGTCCAGTTTCAAGCTGCTGACATCCGTCTTGAGGACAGTGACATCCGTTTTCAGGCCGGCGACATCCACTTTAAGGTCTGCCACATCGACCTTGAGACCAGCGACATCCGTTTTCAGGTCTGCCACATCGACCTTGAGACCAGCGACATCCGTTTTCAGGTCTGCCACATCCACTTTGAGGCCCGCCACATCCGTTTTCAGACCAGCCACATCCACCTTGAGGCCAGCAACATCCGTTTTCAGACCGGCGACATCCACCTTGAGGTCCGCAACATCCGTTTTCAGGTCAGCCACATCCACCTTCAAATCAGCAACGTCCAGCTTCACACCAGCCATGTCTTTTCCCAGTGCGTTGGCTTGCTCGTCCATGGCGCAATCCTCCGTGCTTGTCACTACATGCTCCTCGCTTTTTTCACCGCTGTCAAACAGTGTCCCGAGGGTATCGCGCATGGCTTTGCTATTGCTTGCCAGGCGTTGCGCCAGCGCCGTCACGCGCTGCAAGTCGGCCACTCCTTCGCCCTGCAGCTGGCTCGTGGCAGCGTGCAATTCGACGGTGATCTGCTCGCTGAGATTGGCTGCGACCTGCAGCCACGCATCGATCTTGCGCTGGCGCGCCTGTTGCGTGAGCGCATCATGCCGCACCCGCGTATCGCTCAGCTTGTGCATGCTGTTCATGCCACGTCCTCTTCGCTTGGGGCCGATGCCGATGCTGTCTACGCTACCTCTCGCCGATGGCGCCCGCCTTGACCCTGCTCAGCCTATGTTAATCTACCCCCCTCCCATCCCGATCCCACCCATAAAAGCAATGAGCCGATTCTGGAGCACCATCGTCAGCGAGCTGACCCCCTACGTCCCCGGCGAGCAGCCGAAACTGCCCGACCTGGTCAAACTCAACACCAACGAAAACCCCTACGGCCCGTCGCCGCAGGTGCTGGCCGTGCTGCGCGACGCGGCCAACGACAGCCTGCGCCTGTATCCCGATCCCACGGCTAGCGAACTGAAGCAAACACTGGCTGCCTACCATGGTTTGAGCCGCGCGCAAGTGTTTGTCGGCAACGGTTCCGACGAAGTGCTGGCGCTGGCCTTCATGGCCTTGCTCAAGCACGACGCGCCCTTGCTGTTCCCCGACATCAGCTACAGCTTCTATCCCGTGTATTGCAAGCTGTACGGCATCGATTACCGCACGGTCGCGCTCGACGACACCATGCGCATCCGTCCCGAAGACTACCGGGGGCCTTGCGGCGCCATCATCTTCCCGAATCCCAATGCGCCCACGGGCGTGGACTTGCCGCTGGCCGGCGTGGAAACCCTGCTGCGCGAGCATCCCGATGCCGTGGTGGTGGTCGATGAAGCGTATGTGGACTTCGGCGGCGAGAGCGCCGTGGCCCTGGTCGAGCGCTATCCGAACTTGCTGGTGGTGCAGACATTCTCGAAGTCGCGTTCGCTGGCCGGCTTGCGCGTGGGCTGCGCCTTTGGCCATGCGGACCTGATCGAGGCGCTGGAGCGGGTGAAGAACAGTTTCAACTCGTATCCGCTGGACCGGCTGGCGCTGGCCGGCGCCGTCGCTTCGCTGCACGACGAAGCGTATTTCCAGCAGACGCGCCAGGCCGTCATCGCCAGCCGCGAACAACTGGCGGCGGACCTGGCGGCGCTGGGCTTCGAAGTGCTGCCCTCGGTGGCCAACTTCGTCTTTGCCCGCCACCCGCAGCATGACGCGGCGCAACTGGCGGCCGGCCTGCGCGCCCGCTCCGTGATCGTGCGCCATTTCAATGCACCGCGCATCAGCCAGTATTTGCGCATCAGCATCGGCAACCCGGCTGAATGCGCGGCATTGATGGCGGCATTGCGCGCAGTGCTGTGACGCCATGCTGACCTTCGTACCTGCCAGCTTGGCCGATGGCGAGGCGCTGGCCGGCCTGCGCGTGGCCGCCATGCGCGACAGCCTGGAGCGCATCGGCCGCTATGACCCGCAGCGGGCGCGCCAGCGTTTCCTGGCCACCTACGACCCCGCCTGCACCTGGCAGTTGCGCCACGGCGGCGCGCTGGCCGGCTTTTATGTGTTGCGCCCGCAAGCGGATTATTTGCTGTTCGACCACCTCTACCTGGCGCCGGCATGCCAGCGGCAAGGCATGGGCGCGGCCGTGCTGGCGCGCGTGTTTGCCGAGGCCGATGCTGCCCGCAAGAGCGTGCGCGTGGGCGCCTTGCGCGGCAGCGAAGCGAACCGCTTCTATGTGCGTCACGGCTTCGTGCCGGACGGCGAGGAAGCGTTCGACCTGTATTATCGGCGCGCTCCCGCGCCTTGATGCTGCCGGCGGCGACTGTTTGTGCAACAATAATCGGATTCATACCTCGACAGGACGGACAATATGGCAAAAGTGGCATTCATCGGTTTGGGCGTCATGGGTTTCCCCATGGCAGGTCACCTGGCGGCGGGCGGGCACGACGTCACCGTGTACAACCGCAACCCGGCCCGCGCGGCCGCCTGGCTGGAGAAGCACAAGGGCAAGAGCGCCGCCACGCCGGCAGAAGCCGCTGCCGGCGCCGAGTTCGTCTTCACCTGCATCGGCAACGACAATGACCTGTATCAAGTGATCCTGGAAGAGGGCGGCTTGCTGTCCGCCATGGCGCCGGGCAGCATCCTGATCGACCACACGACGGCTTCCGCCGAAGCGGCGCGCACCATTCATGCGGCAGCGAAAGAGCAGGGTGTGTTCTTCCTCGACGCGCCCGTGTCCGGCGGCCAGGCAGGTGCGGAAAACGGCAAGCTGACGGTGATGGTGGGCGGCGACGCGGAAGCGTACGCCCGCGCCGAGCCCGTCATCGCCCTGTTCTCGCGCGCCGTCACCTACATGGGCGCTTCCGGCTCCGGCCAGCTGACGAAAATGGTCAACCAGATCTGCATCGCCGGCCTCGTGCAAGCCTTGAGCGAGGGCATTGCCTTTGCGGAAAACGCGGGCCTCGATGCGGCCTTGGTCGTGGACGTGATTTCCAAGGGCGCGGCGCAGTCGTGGCAGCTGGAAAACCGGGGCAAGACCATGATCGAGCGCAAGTTCGACTTCGGTTTCGCCGTCGACCTGATGCGCAAGGACTTGGGCATCTGCCTCGCCGAAGCCAAGCGCAACGGCAGCGACCTGCCCGTGACGACCTTGACGGACCAGTTCTATGGCGAAGTGCAGCAGGCGGGCGGCAACCGCTATGACACGTCCAGCCTGATTACCCGCCTGCATAAAAAGTAACCCCTCCCCGTTGCACGCACTCGCGCGGCGCGTCCCAGCCCAGGGCCGCGCCGCTGCTCGTTTACGCCCGATTTAAATTAAAACGTCAGTTTCCGGAACATCTGGTTTCGATTTTCATGGAAAAGCATGGACTTCGCTAGCTCATCGTGTATTATTAAAAAACGAGATGAAATGTCCCAATTTTTAAAACATTATGAGCGGACCCGCATGAAAACCAACTCCTCAGCGATAACACGCGTTGTCGACAAGAACATTCCCTACCTGTCTTCCGCCGTCGCCATCTGGCGCCCCCGCGCCGTGCTGCGCAGCTGGCCCGGCGTGGCCATCGCGCTGGTGATCGCCCTGTCGGCCACCTTTATTTCCAGCAATTACGGTGGCCCCCAGCTGCTGTACGCGCTGTTCTTCGGCCTGGCCTTCCACTTCCTCGCGGCCGATCCCACCTGCAAGCCCGGCATCGAGTTTTGCAGCAAGATTTTATTGCGCACGGGCGTGGCCCTGCTGGGCGCGCGCATCACCTTCAACCAGATCGCCTCGGTCGGCGTGACGCCCTTGCTGATCGTCGTCGGCGGGCTGATCGCCACCCTGGGCTTCGGCTACCTGCTGGCCAAATGGCTGAAACGCCCCATCACGGAAGGCATTTTGTCGGGCGGCTCCGTGGCCATCTGCGGCGCCTCGGCCGCGCTGGCCATCTCGGCCGTGCTGCCGCAAACCAAGGAAAACGAAAAATTCACCCTGCTGACGGTGGTGGGCGTGACCTCGCTGTCCACCCTGGCCATGATCGTCTACCCGCTGCTGGTCAAGCTGCTGGGTTTTGATCCCACGGAGGCGGGCGTGTTCATCGGCGGCACCATCCATGACGTGGCGCAAGTGGTGGGGGCCGGCTACCTGGTCAGCAACCACACGGGCGACGTCGCCACCTTCGTGAAACTGACGCGCGTGGCCTGCCTCGTGCCCGTCGTGCTGGGCCTGTCGATCATGTTCAAGCGCAAGGACGGCAAGAGCGAAGTCGATGCGCCGCCGCTCGTACCCTTCTTCCTGATCGGCTTTGTCTGGCTCGTCATCACCAACAGCCTGGGCCTGATTCCGCAGGAAGTGAATGGCTGGATCAACAATGCCTCGCGCGCCTGCCTCGTCATCGCCATCGCCGCCCTGGGCGTGAAAACCTCGTTCCAGTCGCTCGCTTCGCTGGGCTGGCGTCCCGTGATCATGCTCGTGATGGAGACCGTGTGGATCGCCGCCTTCGTCGCCATCGCCGTCCTGCTGACGCGTTAAACGGAACGGCCCCGCCATGAAGATCCTCGTTCTCGGCGCCGGCGTGGTCGGCACGGCCACGGCCTGGTATTTGCGCCAGGCGGGCCACGACGTGCGCGTGTTCGAGCGCCAGGCGGGCGCCGCGCAGGAAACCAGTTTCGGCAATGGCGGACAGATTTCCGTCTCGCACGCGGAACCGTGGGCCAATCCCGCCACCCTGCGCAAGGTCGTGAAATGGTTGGGCAAGGACGATGCGCCGCTGCTGTTCCGGCCCCGCCTCGATGCGCTGCAGTGGCGTTGGGCCGCGCACTACCTGCGCGAATGCCTGCCGTCGCGGGTGGCGCGCAACATGCGCCAGATCGTCGCCCTGGCCGAGTACAGCCGGCAGAGTTTGCAGGCGCTGCGCCGCGAGACGGGCATCGTGTATGACCACCTGGAGCGGGGCATCCTGCATTTCTATACGGACGAGCAGGAGTTTGACAAATCGCAAGCCGGCGCCGCGCTGCTGCGCGAGCTGGGTTGCCCGCGCAACACCGTCAGCGCCGACGAGGTGATCCGCATCGAGCCGGCCCTGGCGCATAGCCGCCAGCACATCGTCGGCGGCGACTTCACGGCCACCGACGAGTCCGGCGACGTGCATTTGTTTACCACCGCGCTGGCGGCCCGCGCCGCGGCAGCCGGCGTGGATTTTCAGTACGGCACCACCGTGACGCGTTTGCTGCTGGATGGCGAGAGCGTCACCGGCGCGGAATACATCGACGCGCAGGGGCGCCACCGCATCGAGCATGCGGATGCCGTGGTGGTGGCCATGGGCAGCTTTTCCGCACCCCTGCTGCAGCCGCTGGGCATCCGCTTGATGCTGTATCCGGGCAAAGGTTATTCCGCCACCTATCCGATTCTTGATTCCGCCGCCGCACCGACCGTCTCGCTGACGGACGACGGCCACAAGCTCGTGTTTTCGCGGCTGGGCGAGCGCCTGCGCGTGGCGGGCACGTGCGAGCTGAACGGCTATACGCGCGAACTCAATCCCGTGCGCTGCGCCGCCATCACGCGCCGCGTGCAGGCCCTGTTTCCCCATGCCTGCGATTACAGCGACCCCGTCTACTGGGCCGGCCTGCGCCCTCTGACGCCCTCGAACGTGCCGTATATCGGCACGACGCGCTACCGCCAGCTGTTCCTCAACACGGGCCACGGCACCCTGGGCTGGACCATGGGCTGCGGCGCGGGCAGGGCACTGGCCGAGCTCATGTCGGGACGTCGGCCGGAAGTCGATTTTGCGTTTTGCGGCGAGCCGCCCAGGCAAGAGGCCGCTTTGGTTCAACTTAGGAGAGCACCACGATGAGAGACGACGCCACCCCCAGCCAGCCACCGGCCGGCCTGACCCTGGCCGGCACCACCTACCAGTCGCGCCTGCTGGTGGGCACCGGCAAATACAAGGATTTCGAGGAAACGCGCCTGGCCATCGAAGAGAGCGGCGCCGAGATCGTCACCGTGACCATCCGCAGGGTGAACATCGGCCAGGAAAAGGGCGAGCCGAACCTGCTCGACTTCATCCCGCCATCGAAATACACGATCCTGCCCAACACGGGCGGCTGCTACAACGCGCGCGACGCCGTCTACACCCTGCAACTGGCGCGCGAACTGCTGGGCGGCCACCCGCTGTGCAAGCTGGAGGTGCTGGGCGACGACAAGACCCTGTTCCCCAACATGCCGGAAACCCTCAAGGCGGCCGGGCAGCTGGTGAAGGATGGCTTCCAGGTGATGGTGTACTGCAGCGACGACCCCATCCAGGCGCGCATGCTGGAAGACATCGGCTGCATCGCCGTCATGCCGCTGGCATCCCTGATCGGCTCGGGCATGGGCATTCTGAACCCGTGGAATTTGTCCCTGATCATCGAGCAGGCGAAAGTCCCCGTGCTCGTCGACGCCGGGGTGGGCACGGCGTCGGACGCGGCCATCGCCATGGAACTCGGTTGCGACGGCATCCTGATGAACACCGCCATCGCGGCGGCGCGCGAACCCATCCGCATGGCGCGTGCCATGAAACTGGCAGTGCAGGGCGGACGCGAGGCTTACCTGGCCGGACGCATGCCCCGGAGAGCAGGCGTCATGAGCGCCTCGCCCTCGTCGCCCATGGCCGGGCTGATCGCCTGAGCAGATTTTGTAGCCCCCGTAGTTGATTATCGTTTCAAGCGTTTATAAAAACCACAATACCTGGAGATGACATGAAACACACACTCGCAGCGGCGGCCGTCCTGGCCTCCCTCTTTGCCGGCAGCGCCGGCGCCCAATCGTCCGTCACCGTCTACGGCTTGCTCGACGCGGGCCTGACGTCCGAACACGGCGGCGCGGACGGTTCCGTCACCAAGCTGGCCACCGGCGTGCAGTCGGGCAGCCGCATCGGCTTCAAGGGCACGGAAGACCTGGGCAACAACCTGAAAGCCAATTTCTTGCTGGAAAATGGCCTCGACCTCGACACGGGCGCCTACCGCCAGGGCGCCTTGTTCGGGCGCAAGGCCTACGTGGGCCTGTCCGGCGACTTCGGCGCCGTGAACCTGGGCTTGCAGCACAATCCCCTGTTCACCGCGCTGGACAATATCGACCCGTTCGAGACGGGCATGACGGGCGCCTCGATCAACCTGATGAGCGTGGCCAGCCTGCGCACGAAAAACGCCATCATGTACGAGACGCCGAAGGTGAACGGCTTGTCGGCCGCCATCATGTATGGCCTGGGCGAAAAGCCGGACAGCAACACACTGGGCCGCACCATCGACTTTTCCATCGACTACGCCAACGGCCCGCTCGTGCTGACCCTGGCCCACGACAACCGCAAGGACACGTCCCTGAACACGGCGAAAGTGACCTTGCTGGGCGGCACCTATGATTTCGGCCCTGCCAAGCTGCACGCCGCGTATGAGACGGACAAGGATGACGTGGGTACGGATTTCCGTGACTACATGCTGGGCGTGTCCGCTCCCGCGGGCGCGGCCGGCAGCGTGATGGCTTCCTACATCAAGAAGGATGACCGCACGAATGCGCGCCGCGGCGGGCGCCAGCTGGCCATCGGCTACACGTATGCCTTGTCCAAGCGCACGAACCTGTACACCTCGTACGGCCGCATCAACAACGATGGCGCGGGCACCAACTTCGTCGGCGACGCCTCCAGCGGCGGCAGCGTGCCCTTGCCTGGGCATAACTCGAGCGCCTTCACGGCCGGCATGCGCCTGAAATTCTAAGGCGCAAGGCGGGTGGCACCGGTGGCGGCTTATCTGTTGCGGATCAGCCGCCATTGTTGTTTCAGGAGCGGACCGTGGTCGCGGATTTCAGATTCAGGAATGAAACAGTCCGATTTTTCACGAAATCTCATTGACAGCGCATTTCGCAACCGTTAAATTGAACACGTATTTCAAATATCGGAACAAAATATACCGATTTTTCATAAAACTGTAAGGAGACTGAGCCATGACCGATTTGTCCGACCAAAAAGCCGCCGCCGCTGCCATTCCAGCAGGCCCGCAAAAGATGACGCCTTCCGAAGCGTTCGTGGAAACCCTGGCCGCCAATGGCGTGACCGACATGTTCGG